>CAXRCQ010000465.1:0-2873 GCA_964228845.1 Blastomonas sp. | reverse complement strand
GGACGAGATCGCGCAGGAAATCCGCACGGCGCTGGGCGGGCCCGGGCAAGTCCCCACGCGCGAAGTCACCCAGTTCGATCTGGACGAGCCGAGCAAGGTGCCCTCTGCCAAGCTGGCGCTGCTGGCGGCAGTCGTCGGCGCGGTTATCCTGATTGCAGGCTTTGGCGTGTGGCGGACCTATTTCTTCCCCGGCGCGAATGTCGAGGATCTGGCCCAGGCGGCGGATTCGGCAAGCTCGCGCGATGCGGTGCCCGCCAAGGGCAAGGCCAGATCCCCAGCAGCGGCGGCACCGGCGATCGATCCCAAGGCCGAAGTCGTGTTCACCGCGACCGAGGACAATATCTGGATCAAGTTCTACGATGGCGAAGGCAAGCAGCTGATGCAGAAGCAGATGGCGCTTGGCGAGCAATATACGGTGCCCGCAGATGCCGTTAATCCGCAGGTCTGGACAGGGCGACCCGACGCCTTCGAGATCACTGTCGGTGGACGCAGCGTCGCGCCGCTGGGCACCTCTGAAGTGGCGATCAAGGACGTGCCGGTGACTGCGGCATCGCTGATGGCGCGCCCGGCGGCTTCGCCCGACAGCGCGTCTACGGCAGATGAAGGCACGCGCACCGAAGGGTGAACATTGCCGCGAATTCCAGTCAACTTCCGTTCAGTGACGTCATGACATCGAAATTGTGCTGCGCGGCTTTGACGAATGCTATGCGGGCCTTATAGCTTTGTCCCTATACCCTTGCATCCAGCTGGAGCCTGACATGACGACCGTCCGCCTTTCACCGGTTTCTCCGCGCAGCATCGGCCTGTCCGCACGCTTGCTGCTCGGCACGATGGCGGCGGCGCTGATCGCCTCTGCCAGCCCTGCCGCAGCGCAGGCCGCGCCGCTCGAACCGCGCGTGAAGAAGCTGGAGTCGGAAATGCGCGCAGTTCAGCGCAAGGTGTTTCCAGGCGCATCCGACCGCTTTTTCGAGCCCGAGATCAGCGCGCCGACCGCTGCACCGACGCCCGGCGGCATCTCTGCCAGCGCTCCGCTGACCGATCTGCTGCAGAGGGTCGATACGCTGGAAACCCAGATCACGAGGCTGACGGCGCAGACCGAGGAGAATGGCTTCAAGATCGGCCAGCTCGAAAAGCGCCTGTTGCAGCTCGAGGATCAGGCGAAACAGGCCGCTGCGGCGGCTGTAGCCGCATCTACTGGACCCGCGACCGGTACCGCTACAGCAGGGGCGCCTGGCGCTGGTTCGGTCGCAGCACCGATTTCGGCAGGGACCGCCGCCGCAGCCCCCAGTGCCGAGCGGATCGCTGCGGTCTCCAAGATCGAAAAGCCGCAAAGCGCCGATGCCGGCGAGGATGCCTATCTGTACGGCTATCGCTTGTGGGAAGCAAAATTCTTCCCCGAGGCGCAGGCGCAACTGCGCTTCACGCTGGAAAAGCATCCCAAGCACAAGCGCTCCAGCTACGCCCGTAACCTGCTCGGGCGCGCCTATCTTGACGATGGCAAGCCCAGCGCTGCGGCCAAGATGTTCGCCGAGAATTACGAGAAGGAGCCCAAGGGCGATCGTGCTCCTGAAAGCCTGTATTTTCTGGGAGAAGCGCTGATCAAGCTCAACGAGAAGGCCAAGGCGTGCGTCGCCTTTGCCGAGCTTGCCGAAGTCTATCCCGATGTCGCTACTGGACGCCTGTCCGACCGTCTCGCCTCCGGGCGTCGTAATGCCGGATGCAAATGACCCGGCGCTAGCTCTGGCCGCAGAGGCGCTCGCCCGGCTCACCGGCGATGACCGGGCCAGCGTCTTGCTTGCAATATCAGGCGGGCCGGACAGCATGGCACTGCTCGATCTGGTCAGGCGCTGCTGGCAGGGACCGGTTGGCGTAGCGACGGTCGATCATGGCCTGCGTCCCGAAAGCGCCGATGAGGCTGCCATGGTGGCGGACCATTGCGCTGACATCGGCCTCGATCATGCTGTCCTTCGCCCCGTCCAGCCTATCGCCGGCAGTCTGCAGTCGGCGGCCCGCACGGTGCGCTATGCACTGCTCCAAGCCCATGCCGATGCGATCGGTGCGCAATTCATCGTCACCGCGCATCATGCAGACGATCAGTTGGAAACCATGCTGATGCGGCTCGCACGCGGCAGCGGCGTTGACGGGTTGGCGGGGGTGCGGGCGCGCAATGGCCGGATTGTCCGGCCGCTGCTCGGCTTTCGCAAGGCAGATTTGCTGGACTATTGCGCGCGCAACGCCGTTGCGTTCGTTCGGGACCCGAGCAACGGCAATCCTGATTTCGACCGGGTGCGGATGCGCGAGGCATTGCAGAAGTTCGACCTTGTCGATCCGCTGATGGCGACGCGATCGGCTGCGGCGCTCGCGCAAGCCAGCGAGGCGCTCGACTGGATCGCGGCGCGCGAGGCTGAAGCCGCCTTGCAAACTGCTCCGGACGGCATCGTACTCGTTCAGAAGGATTATCCCGCTGCCCTGATGCGCCGTTTGGTGATGCTCGCGCTTGGCCGGGTCCAGCCCGACATCGTCGTGCGCGGACCCGCGCTTGACCGGCTGCTGCAGACGCTGGCGCGGGGAGGGCAGGGAATGGTCGGCAACGTTCTGTGCGGTCCCGATTCTCGGCACTTCGGCTGGCATTTCCGTCCGGCACCGCCGCGCGCCGGTTTTCCGGAGGCTGATGCGACGGAATAATCGCGATCGCACGCCAAAGCGCGGGCGGATTATATTGTCATTCAGGATTAGCAGCCTATCTTGATCATGGTTTACCGCTGCAAAGGCTTTGTGATGAACGACGATCAGGATCCCGGCTCCAACCAGAACGGCTGGATGAAGAACATGCTCATCTGGGCAGGGGTGATCATCGGCCTGCTCGTTGTTGT
>CAXRCQ010000464.1:0-4317 GCA_964228845.1 Blastomonas sp. | reverse complement strand
GTCGCGTTCGGACAGTCCCGCGCGCCAGAGCGACGCGCCGCCGGTGAGCGAGCTTTCCTCCTCCACATGCTCAGCTGGCAGCTCGCCGATGAAGCGCGAGGGGATCGAGCTGGTCCACTGGCCATAGATGCGCCGGTTGGCCGCGTGCACGATCGTGCAACTCGCCCGCGCGCGCGTGATCGCGACATAGGCCAGGCGGCGTTCCTCCTCGAGGCTCGCCATGCCCCCCTCGTCGAGCGCGCGCTGCGAGGGGAAGACGCCCTCTTCCCAGCCCGCGAGGAAGACATGCTCGAATTCGAGACCCTTGGCACCGTGGATGGTCATCATCGTGACCTTCGCCTCGTCCGCCGCTGCCTCGTTGTCCATCACCAGGCTGACATGCTCGAGGAAATCGCCGAGGCTCTCATATTCCTCCATTGCGCGCGCGAGTTCGGACAGGTTCTCGAGCCTGCCCGAGGCCTCGACCGAGCGTTCGGCCTGGAGCACCTGGGTATAGCCCGATTCGTCGAGAATCTGCCGCGCCAGGTCTGCCGGGTTCATCGTGGCGAGCAGGTCGCGCCACCGCGCGATACCGCGCATGAGGCCGGTCAGCGACGTGCGAGCGCGTGCGGGCAATTCATCACTGTCCAGTATCTGGAACGCGGCGGCGCTGAGCGGGAGCCCGGTCGCGCGCGCCAGCCGGTGCACCTTTTCCAGCGCCTTGTCGCCCAGCCCGCGCTTGGGGGTGTTGAAGATCCGCTCGAACGCCAGATCGTCCGCCGGCTGGTTGACGACGCGCAGGTAAGCGAGCGCATCGCGGATTTCGGCGCGCTCGTAGAAGCGGAAACCGCCGATGATGCGATAGGGCATGCCGATGGCGATGAACCGGTCCTCGAACTCGCGCGTCTGGAACTGCGCGCGTACCAGGATCGCAGTCCTGTCGAGACTGATCCCGCGCCGCGACAGGCTTTCGAGCTCCTCGCCGATCCGCCGCGCCTCTTCGGGCCCGTCCCACACGCCGAGCACGCGCACCTTCTCGCCCGCATCGACCTCGGTCCACAAAGTCTTGCCGAGCCGGTCGCTGTTCGACGCGATCAGCCCCGAGGCCGCGCCCAGGATGTGCGGGGTGGAACGGTAGTTCTGCTCGAGCCTTATGATCCGCGCGCCGGGAAAATCCTTTTCGAAGCGCAGGATATTGGCGACTTCCGCGCCGCGCCACGAATAGATCGACTGGTCGTCATCGCCGACGCAGCAGATGTTCTTGCGCGCCTGGGCGAGCAGCCGCAGCCAGAGATACTGGCTGGAATTGGTGTCCTGATATTCGTCGACCAGGATATATTTGAACTTCTGCTGATATTGCTCCAGCACCGTGCGGTCGGTGCGCAGCAGCGTCAGCATGTGCAGCAGCAGGTCGCCGAAATCGCAGGCGTTGAGCGCTTTCAGCCGGTCCTGATAGGCGGTGTACAGCTCCTGCCCGCGCCCGTTGGCGTACAGCTCGCTTTCCGCCGCATCGAGCTCGTGCGGGTTCAGCCCCTTGTTCTTCCAACGGTCGATGCAGCCGGCGAGCTGGCGCGCGGGCCAGCGCTTGTCATCGATGTCCGCCGCCTGGATCAGCTGCTTGAGCAAGCGCAACTGGTCGTCGGTATCGATGATCGTGAAATTGCTCTGCAGCCCGACCAGCTCGGCATGACGACGCAGCATCTTCGCGCCGATCGAATGGAAGGTGCCCAGCCAGGGCATGCCCTCGACCGCCTCGCCGATGATCTTGCCGACACGCTCGCGCATCTCGCGCGCGGCCTTGTTGGTGACGGTGACCGCCAGGATTTCCGACGGCCAGGCGCGCCGCGTCGCGATCAGATGCGCCAGCCGCGCGGTCAGCGCTGCTGTCTTGCCCGTGCCTGCGCCGGCCAGCACCAGCACCGGCCCGTCCGACGAAAGCACCGCCTCGCGCTGCGGGGTGTTCAGCCCCTGAAGATAGGCGGGGTCGCTGGCCGAGGGCGGCGGAAATTCGGAGGCGGGGGCGAGATCGTTCACCCCGAACGTTTAGGGAACGAGGGACGCCGGGGCAAGGGCCGAGGTGGCCTGTATTCGATTAGCGGGTCCCCTGCGCAGGCAGGGGCCCATCTCCTGCCCAAGCCGATGTCGCACCTGCCGGGAGATAGGCCCCCGCCTGCGCGGGGGACCAAGTGAGGGACGACGGCACCCGCACCGGGCAACCATCAATCGAGAACAAACCGCGCCAGGATCTCGACATCGACCGGCAGCGCCAGCCCGATCCTTGCGCGCGCGAACGCCTCGTGCGACATGGCCCGCGCCGCCTCGCCGAAATGCGCAGGATCGTGCGCGGCGAGCGAGCGCAGCGCCTTTTGCAGCCGTATCTGCACCTCGAGCTGCCCGGCGCCATCGCGCGCGATCCAGCGGAAGGCATCGCAGACCAGGTCCTCGATGGCGATGGCCGGCACGTGCAGCCGCGTGCAGGTCACCCGCGCCGGGGTGGCCCGCGCTGCGCTGCTCCAGCCTGCGAGCACGCGGAGCGCAGTGCCCAGCACATCGATCGCGGTTCCTGGATCATTGACGCCCGGTGACAGCGCCTTGGACGCGGTTTCGGACAGCACGATCAGGCAATAGCGCGGGTCGGCCTCGAAGGTGCGATCGCCCGCGATCACGAACGCGCGGCGAATCGAATGAGTGCTTTCCTCGTCCAGAGCGCGCGATGTCTTGAGCAGCATCGTACTCGAATCGACATAGGTTCCGGGACGAACGGCCAGCCAGATATCGAGATCCTGCTCGGCGCACAGCGTGGCGAACAGCTGGTCGTCGATCGCCTGGACGAAGCCGAAGCGCTCGGCATAGAGCGGAATGCCGCCATCGGGCATGGACTCCAGTTCCACCCCGCCCAGCAACGGTCGTTCGGCCAGATCGGCAAAGGCCTTTTGGGCTGCATCCTCCAGCAGGTCGATGACCTCGGACACGTCGCCCAGGTTGCTCAGCCGGGCGATCCAGCGGATCAGCGCGTAGATGACCGAAACGATGACGAGGCAGGTGGTGAGGAACAGGATGACGCGCGACGGCTGGCCGAAATAGCTGGTCGAGAGCCCGACCGTGCCGACGATCGCATAGATGAACCCGCCGATGAACACCGAGATGGCGTTCTGCGCGGTGCGGTCCTGCATCAGCAGCGGGCGCGCCCGGGGCGTGGCGGCGGAGGCTGCCGCCTGGAGCGACGACACCATGATGCCGAGCGAGAAGATCGCGACCGCCAGCAGCGTGTTGGCGAGCACGCCGAGCAGGTCGTCGACGCCATCGAGCCCGATCAGTTTGTGGAACTCCTGGGGCAGCAGCACCCCCAGCGCCGGGGCGAGCAGCAGCGCCAGCACCGCCAGCACGGCATAGGCTGCTGGCGTGAACCACAGCGACCGATAGACCCGCCGCGCGAGCAGCCTGGCATAGGACAGGCTCATGCGCCTGTCCTCCGGGACCCGAGCAGGGCGCGCCGATCAGCCAAGCCGCGCGAGCGCCGCTGCCAGCCGCTCGGCCTCGGCGGATTTTTCCGCATGGTCGGCGCGCGCCTTTTCCACCGCTTCGGGCTTGGCCTTCTCGACGAAAGCCGGGTTGGACAGGCGGCCTTCGAGCGATTTCGCCTCTTTCGATACGGCTTCGAGCGCCTTGCTCAGCCGCGCCTTTTCGGCGGCGATGTCGATAATGCCTTCCAGAGGCAGCACGAATGTCGCCTCGTTGACCACGATCTGCAGGTTGGCGCCCGTCGGTGCGGCCTCGTCAAGCGGCGCAAAGTCGATCCGCGCCAGCCGCTGCGCACCGGTCCAGAAGCCATTGACCCACGCCTTGGTCTGGTCATTGGCATCCTGCACGAATGCCTTGAGCCGCGTTCCCGGCGCGATGCCGAGCTCGTTCTTGGCCGATCGGATTTCCCGGACCAGATCGATGCGCCATTCGGTCTCCGCCTTGGCCACAGCATCGACCTCGGCCTGCGGCGCGGGCCACGCGGCGACTATCAGGTCGCCCGAACGCTGGCCGAGCGCATGCCAAAGCTCTTCGGTGATGAAGGGCATGAACGGGTGGAGCATCACCAGGATCTGGTCGAGCACCCAGCCTGCGACTGCGCGCGTTTCGGCGGCAAACTCCGGCTGAACTTCCGCGTCCTGGCTGAGCGTGGGCTTGATCAGCTCGAGATACCAGTCGCAGAACTGGTCCCAGACGAAATGATAGATCGCGTTGGCCGCGGCATCGAAGCGCAGGTCGGCGAGCGCCTTGTCGAGCGCCGCGACCGTCTCGACTACCTCGCCGATGATCCAGCGGTTGACCGCGAGCGTGGCCGCC
>CAXRCQ010000463.1:0-4914 GCA_964228845.1 Blastomonas sp. | reverse complement strand
GTGGCTGGACGGAGAACGCTGGCTCGCCGATGCGGGTTTTGGCGGCGGGCATGTCCCCGCGATGCGGCTGGCCGAAGGAGCAGAAGCGGCGGGCAATGACGGCGCGGTCCACCGGCTTCGCCGCGACGACGCTTTCGGCTGGATGCTCGAACGGCATTTCGCAGGCGAGGTCCGTCCCCAGTACAGCTTTACCGACGAGCTCGCCCAGCCCTCCGATATTGCCATGTCGAACCACTGGACCGCGACCTCGCCCGAATCGCGTTTCATCCGCAACGTCCTGGTCAGCCAGGTGACGCGCGACGGGCTCAAGTCGATCACCAACGACCAGTTCAGCGTGCAGCGCGCAGCGGAGGTGCAGCGGATGCCGATTGCCGGTACCGGCGCGATGCGCACCTTGCTCGCGGACGAATTCGGTATCCTGCTGACAGACGAAGAGGTGGCGGCGCTCGGCCTGTTCTGACGCCATCGCCTCTGGCCAAGCTGCTCGCCAGTCCCTAGCTAGGCCATCATGATACACAGCAAGGATATCGAGCTCGCGCAGCGGCTCGCCGACGCCGCCGGAGAAGCGATCCGGCCCTTTTACCGCGCCGATTTCACCACCGACCGCAAGGCCGATGCCTCGCCGGTGACCGAGGCCGACCGCGCCGCCGAAGCCGCGATGCGCGCGATCCTCGATGCCGAGGCTCCGCGCGATGGCGTGATCGGCGAGGAATATGGCGAAAAGCCGGGCACGACCGGCCGCGTCTGGGTGCTCGATCCGATCGACGGCACGACGAGCTTCATCGCCGGACGCCCGATCTTCGGCACGCTGATCGCGCTGATTTCAGACGAATGGCCTGTGCTGGGCGTGATCGACCAGCCGATCGGGCGCGAGCGCTGGGTCGGCGCGACCGGGCGCGGCACCACCTTCAATGGCAGGCCGGTCAAGGCGCGACTCTGCCCGGAGATCGGCGATGCGGTGCTCGCCACCACCAGCCCGCACCTGTTCAGCGATCATGACGCGATGCATTTCATGGCGCTCGCCAAGCAGTGCGACACGCGCCGGCTAATCTGGGGCGGCGATTGCTACAATTACGCGCTGGTCGCGCAAGGCTCGGTCGATCTCGTGTGCGAAAGCGGGCTGAAGCTGCACGATTTCGCCGCGCTCGTCCCCGTGGTCGAGGGCGCAGGCGGACATATGTGCGACTGGAACGGCGATCCGCTGCACAAGGGCAGCGACGGGCGCGTCGTCGCGATGGGCGATCCGGCCAGGCTCGAAGATGTGCTCGAGGCGCTGGCGCAGCACGATCATTGAGGTGAAATGAAAGACCCCACCCCGCCGTGTCCAGGCGGCGGGGTGGGGCAGATGGCGGCGCTTCGGGCCTGGGGAAGGGAAGCGCCGGCCCTTATCGATCGACTCGCGCGACCCGTTTCGCGTCGATCGTCCGGGTATTCTCGCCGATCAGCTTTTGCGCCTCGGCAATGGCATCGGCCTGGCTGAGCCTGTTCTCGACAATCTCGTCGGCCATGGTGAGCAGCCGCGCGCTGATCACCGTTCCGGCCTGGGCCTCTTCCTGAATGGCGATGCCGCCCTTGGTTGCGGCAACCTTGTCCCATTCGCCGCGCACCGCCGTCCAGTAACCCTTGGTCGCGGCCCAGTAATCGTCCGCCGCCTTGACGTTATAGCCATCGAATTTCGTATAGGTGTTGAGCACATATTCCTGGACGACCGGCTGCAGGCGGCCGTCCTTCAGGCCCATCTTCATATTGTCCTGCCAGTGGACCCAGCCATCGGGCGTGGGTTGGTGGCGGTTGATGGCGTAGTAGCGGTCGTAGACCGGGTTGCGCACCGCATCGCGCCGGGCCAGCGGACGCCAGGTCCAGTTGGAGCGCCAGCGGCGCACGCCGCCCTGTTCCTCGAACTGGCCCCAGCCGGCATAGCGCGGGCTGTCATCGACCTGCCAGACGGTCTGCGACCAGCGACCGCGCCGCATCTTCTCGGGCACGTCTTCCCAGGTCCAGGCGTTGCGGTCGGAATAGACGAGGACCCTGGCGGGTTCGTACTCCCAATCCTGCCGCCAGTGCTTGGTGATATGCGGCTTGCCGTCGATTTCGCTGACCAGGATATGCTGCAGCACGATGCGGCGACCGGTATCCTCGATGACGCGCACGACCTCGTGCCCGCCAGAGATCTTGCGGTCGAGCGGGGTGTAGCCGCTCTGCCAGGGCGTCGCTTCCTGCATGTCGAAGCGCACCTTGAAATTGCCCGCCATGGCCAGAATGTCGGCGCGATCGGCCTCGAACGCGGCGGCTTCTTCCTGCGCGGGGCGCTCGGCGATCGGCGGATGGGCGAAAGCGGTGGCTGACGTCAGCGCGACGAGACTGGCGGCGGCCAGGGCGATGATCCTGCTCTTCATGATATGGTCCCTGCTGTTAATTGCTAAAGGTATTGCGAGTCAGAAGCGATAAGTCAACGAAACACTGCCATTGCGCCCCGGCTGGGTAAAGGCATCGGCGATAGTGGTGGTGCTGGCGAGACCGCGCACGTCGGACCACCAGGCGTATCTGGCGTTGGTGAGGTTGAACAGGCCTGCGCGCAGCGTCACCGGGCCCAGCGCGACAAAGGCGGTTGCGTCGAGAATGGTGAAGGCGTCTGGCCGGAAGCATGAGGGGGTGCACACGCCTGCGCTGCGGGCCTCGGACTTGCGCGCGCTATGCGTGGCGATGAGCTGGCCTCCGAACCGGCCCTGCGGGTCGCGCCATCCGATCCCGGCGACCAGCTTCAACGGATCGACAGTGGCGAGCGGCGCGCGCGTGTTCGCCTGGGGGTCGATGACGTCGCCCTTGGCATAGGACAGGGCCAGCTGCCCGTTGAGGCCGTTCCTGTCGCGCAGCTCGAGCCGCGCCTCGGCCCCTTCCACCTTCACCCGATCGAGATTGATGAACTGAAAGATCGCGGGATTGTTCGGCGTGAAGCCGCCGCCCACGACTTCCTGGCTGATGAAATCCTTGTAGCGCGCGCTGAACGCGGTGGCGCTGAGGCTCACTGCCTCGCTGGTGAAGCGGATGCCGCCCTCGATGCTCTCGCTGCGCTCCGGCCCCAGATCGGCATTGGGGCGCGAGCTATAGCCTTGCCCGAGATTCTCGAAGAACTGGTTGACCTGGCTGGGCTCGGGTGCGCGGAAACCCTGGGCATAATTGGCGAACAGCCGCACCTCGCCGTTCAGCTTCAGCACCGCGCCCAGCTTGGGGCTCAGCCGGCTGCCCGACTGGCCGGTAGTAACGAACGTCGCTGGAAGCAGCGGATCGGCCTGGGGCGAGAGCTTGTAGTAATCGAAGCGCAGCGCGGGAAACAGCGTGAGCGGGCCGACGCTGATCTCGTCGCCAATGAACAGCCCGGCGAGCGTGTAATCGGTGATCGGAAAGGCGGAGGATGGGAAGCTCTCCCCCGCTGGCGGCACGGTGCCGTCGCGCACGCCTTGCTGGCGGGTGACGCTCGCATCGCCGCCGAAGACCAGCTTGTGGCTCAAGGGCCCGGTGACGAAGCCCGCACGCGCTTCGGCGGACAGGCCATAGACGCGGTTGTCGAAGGTGTTGAGCCGGGTGCGATCGGCGAGCGGGGTGCGGTCTTCCTGCGTGAACTGCCGATCCTTGGCCGATTGCCAGTACAGGCTCGCCCGCGCCAGCTCGATCGTTCCGCTGCCCTCCCAGACCCAGTCGCCCGCCACGCGCCAGCGCTTGCCGGTGTCGCGCGCGACCAGATTATCCACGCTTGCCGAGCGGCCCGAGAGCAGATCGGTGATCATGCGGTTGTCGAGATACTCGCCCGTCAGCCGGAACTTGTGGCCACCGGCGGGGGCCCAGACCAGCCGCGCGGTCGCGGCATTGCTGTGCCCGTCCTGCGGATTGGGCGTGGTCCGATTGGCTCCCAGCACATCGTTGGTGCCGCGATTCTCGAGCTCCTGAAAATCGCGCCGCGTATAGGCGACCATCGCCGACAGCTCGCCGCTGCGCCCGGCGAGGATCGCGGTTTCGGCGAACTCATTGTCGGCGCTGGCATATTGGCCGCGCACCAGCCCGGCGACCGTCCTGCCCTTCAATATGTCCTCGGGATCGCTCAGCGTGAAGCTGACCGCGCCCGCCAGGCCGTCGCTGCCGTAGAGCGCCGAGGCAGGGCCGCGCAGGATCTCGACCGACTTGACCAGCCCGATATCGACCGAATCGCCCCGGCCGACGCTCTGCGCGCCGAAGCTGAAGCCCATCGGCACGCGCACGCCATCAACCTGGATCAGCACGCGATTGCCGCCGATGCCGCGAATGGTGAAATCCTCGTTGCCCGCGCGGCCGGTGGTGCCCAGAGCCGCGCCGAAACGCGCGGGCTGGCGGCGGACGCTCACGCCGGGTTCGAAGCGCACCAGATCCTTGATGTCGGTCGCCAGTTCGTCGGCAATCTCCTCGTCGGTCTTGGCCGAAATGGTCGCCGGGGCCTCGTCGATGGTGATCGGCGTGCGCGTGGCAGAAACCACGATGGTGCGACCATCGGCACCCGCATCGTCGAGCGCTTCGGTGTCCGCGCGCGCGAGTTCGGCAGCCAGCAGCGGACCAGGCGCAGCGGCAAGGCCGATCAGCGCGACAGAATTCAACCAACGGATCATAGCAAGCCCCTTAAATGATAATGCAAACGATTCGCATTAGCCTATTAGGGAATTTTGCCGATGGGTCAATCTTCGCAGTTCGCCAGCGGACAGGGACGCAACATGTCGTGCGTAGCCGCGCCTCAGCGGACCGGACGGGGCGCCAGCAGATGTCGGGTGCGGGCAGAGCCGCAGCGATCAGAACAGCGAGCCGTCCTTGCGCCTTTTGTCGCCCGCGCCATGTTCGTGCATGTCGACATCGGGATAATGGCACGGGCCATTGACGCTCTGGCCGATCACC
>CAXRCQ010000462.1:0-4927 GCA_964228845.1 Blastomonas sp. | reverse complement strand
GTTCTGGTCACTCGCCAGCTTGGCAATGAACTTGTTGTACGACACTCCTGCGCTTGCGGTGAGCCCGGTCTCGCGGCGGATATCGGCGCGGATCATCTCTGCAATGTGCGTTGCCGAGGCGATTGCCTGATGATTCACCGTGACATCGAGATAGGCCTCGTCAAGTGACAGCGGCTCTATCTGTGCGGTATGCCGTGCGAAAATCTCACGGATCTGGCGCGACACCGACTGATACACATCGAAGCGCGGCTTGACGAAAACCAGATCGGGGCATCGCCGCTGTGCGGTTACCGAAGGCATGGCCGATCGCACCCCGAACGCGCGGGCCTCATAGCTGGCTGCAGCGACCACTCCCCGCCGCGAGGAACCGCCCACCGCTACGGGTAGCCCACGCAGCGCCGGATTGTCCCGCTGTTCGACACTCGCGAAAAAGGCATCCATGTCGATATGGATAATCTTGCGCGAAAGAGGATCGGCGGGGCTTTCCATGGGTTGAGGCAAAATAGAAATCGCTCGCGCGGTTGGCAATTACCGTCCCAAAGCCCATTATGGTGCAATGCACAATGAAAAGACCCTGAACATGGCAACGTCTGCAATACCGGCCGAATCCGGCACCTTCCCCATGGGTACGCGCGAACTGGTGGCGATGATGGCCGCGCTGATGGCGCTCAACGCGCTGGCGATAGATTCGATCTTGCCAGCCTTTCCAGCTCTCGGCGCGGCATTCGATGTCGCCAGCGCCAATGATCGCCAGTTTGTCATCAGCAGCTATCTGATGGGCATGGGCATCGGCTCGCTGTTCTACGGGCCGATCGGCGACCAGGTAGGGCGCAAGCCGGTGCTGCTCGGCTCTCTGGTCTTTTACGTGATATTCGGCGGAGCATGTGCCTTTGCGCCCGATTTCCAGACGCTGCTGATCCTGCGCTTCGCCCAGGGCTTTGCCGCTGCAGCCATGGGTGTGCTCGTCGTTTCGGTCATCCGGGACATCTTCTCGGGCGACCGGATGGCAAGCTTCATGTCTATCATTTTCATCGTTTTCATGGCGGTGCCCGTGCTGGCACCAACAGTCGGCCAGCTGATCCTCTATTTCGCGCAATGGCAGTTCATCTTCATCCTGCTCGCGGTGATGGGAAGCGCGGTCGGCCTGTGGGTGTGGCTGCGTCTGCCCGAAACGCTGCGGCCCGAGAATGTCATTCCCATCCGGCTCGACACGATCGGCAGCACCTGGTTTCAGGTGATCTTCAACCGCCAGGGATTAGGCTATGTCGCAGGGGCTGGACTGCTCGTTGGAGCGATGTTCGGATTTCTCAACAGCTCGCAACAGGTCTTTGCCGACGTGTTCGATGCGGAAGCCATTTTCCCCTATGCCTTTGCAGCTGTCGCTGGTGCGATGGCGGTATCGAATTTCTTCAACAGCCGTATTGTCGAGCGCTTCGGGGCGCGGCGGGTGTCGCATTCGGCGCTGATGGCCTTTCTCGTGCTTTCTCTGCTGCAAATTGCCGCGGCCAAGGTGCCCGGCGAGCCGATGGCCTTGTTCCTCGTTATCGTTGCGCTCAACATGGCGATGGTGGGCTTTATCGGCGCCAATTTCAGCTCGATCGCCATGGAACCGTTCGGCGCGATGGCGGGGGCCGCGTCTTCGTTCCAGATGGCGTTCCGCACGGTGCTGGGCGCAGGCATAGGCGCGATTGTCGGTCAGGCCTTTGACGGCACAACCCTGCCCCTTGCTGTCGGTTTCCTGGGCTGCGGTCTGGCAGCGCTGGCCGTCATCCTGTGGGCGGAAAGGGGCAAGCTCTTCCGCCGTCCCGGTACCTGCCCGAAATCGCCGATGTGAGCCTCGCAAAGCGGCGTGCGGCAAACAAAAAACCCCGGCGCGTCGCGCCGGGGTTTTCTTTTGGATCAGTGCGAGACGACGCCCGGATCGTCCTCGGGTATTTCGATAATGCCCTTGCCCAGATGGCTCGCCTTGTACCCGTACAGGTAGTAGATCACCAAGCCGATCGCACCCCATGCGGGCAGCACGATCATCGCCTCGAACGGCAGGTTGAGGAACAGGAAGATGCAGCCCGCAATCGTCGCTGGGCCGACCAGCCACAGCATCGGTGTGCGGAACAGCCGCTCGCGGTTCGGATCGGTCTTGCGCAGCATCATCACCGCGATCGCCACCATCATGAACGCATAGAGCGTCCCGGCATTGGCGATATCGGCAAGCTGGCCCACGGGCAGGAAGGCCGCCGCAAAGGCAACGATACCGCCCGTGATGGCGGTCACCACATAGGGCGTCTTCCACTTGGGGTGGATCTTCGACAGACCTTCGGGCAGCAGGCCGTCGCGCGCCATCACGAAGAAGATGCGGGTCTGGCCGAACAGCAGGATCAGGATCACCGAAGGCAGCGCCACGAAGGCCGCGATGCCCAGCATGTTGCCCACCGCGCTGAAACCGATCTCGCGCAGAACATGCGCCAGCGCCTCGTTGGAGCAGACCAGCATTTCGGCATATTGCGGCAGCGCGCACTGGCGGGCGAGTTCCTCCGATCCTGCGGGGAAAGGAATGCCGTTGGGACCGAGGATGGGCTGGCCACCGATGGTGCCGACCGCGCCGGCAGCGACAAGGATGTAGAAGACCGTGCAGAAGCCCAGGCTGCCGATCAGGCCGATGGGCACGTTGCGCTGGGGGTTCTTGGTTTCTTCGGCCGCAGTCGAAACTGCGTCGAAGCCGACATAAGCGAAGAAGATGGTGGCGGCGGCGCCCACTGCGCCGATGCCCGATCCGAAGCCGCCGAACACGCCTGCGGGGAGGAACGGATTGAAATTGGCCATGTCCGCCTTGGGCAGCGTCAGGACGATGAACGCGGTCAGCGCGGACACCTTGATCGCCACCAGCACGGCGTTCACCTTGGCCGATTCACTGGTGCCGATCATCAGCAGCCAGGTGACCAGCAGCGCGATGACGATCGCGGGCAGGTTGACGAAGCCGCCCGGCGCACCGCCCAGCCAGAGCGGCCCGGCGGTGAGATAGGTCGGCAGGGCTATTCCGAAGAACTCGTTCAATATCGTGCCGGTGAAATAGCCGGACCAGCCGACCGCCACCGCACTCGCCGCGACCGCATATTCGAGGACAAGGGCCCATCCGACCGTCCAGGCGAGCAATTCGCCCATCACCGAATAGGTGTAGGTATAGGCGGAGCCTGCGACGGGGATCATCGCGGCGATTTCGGCATAGCAGAGGGCTGCGACGATGCAGATCAGGCCGGCAATGGCGAAGGCCAGCATCAGGCCGGGGCCGGCTTTCTGAGCGCCCGCAGAGGTCAGCACGAAAATACCGGTGCCGATCACACAGCCTATGCCGAACAGGGTCAGCTGGAACCAACCCAGGGTCGGATGCAGCGACTTCTTCTTGGCTGTCGCCAGAATGGCGTCCAGCGGTTTGACACGCGCAAATTTCATGATGTTTTTGATTTCCCACCCTTGGCAGGCCTACAGCCAGCCGGTTGCGTCCCGGAGGTTTCACCCCCTCCATGTTGGTTACAGGATTAACGGCTTTTCACGCGGTGGCAACCGGCTTGTCACCCATCTGTCGCATCGAGCGCGCGTCAATAGCCTGCCGCCGCGCGTTCCGCATAGCCTTTCATGATCTCCGGCGGCAGCGCGATGCGGCGCATGGGACTGAAGGCCGCGCGGGCTCCGCAGCTGGCATAATCGGCCGCGTCTTCGTTTTCATCGCCATAAGGGTGTCCGTTGGCGTACACTTCCAGCCATTCGCCGCGCACCTGGATAACGCGGATGCGTCGGTTGCTTTCGGGATCGCGAACGGCATACCAGCCAGACAAGGGGTCAAGCGCCATGCCTTCCGCTGCCAATGTGCAGCTATGCGCATTTGCTCCGATAGCTTCGCCGCTCGCTGCATATCGGCCATCTTGGCCCCGCTCGACATAGGCATAGGCCATGGACGATTGCGTTAGCAGCGGTGCGAGGCGACGATAGAGCGGGCTTGCGCGCATGGCGTCGCTGACCGGCAACTCGTCCTCGATGAACAACGCCGCCTCGCCCGGCTGCAGCCAATTGCGCTCGCCGAGCGCACCAAGCAAAACTCCGCGCCGTTCGGAATAGGCCGTACGCAAGCAGTCCGACGGAAACTCCTTCGCCATGCACGCATCACGCTGCTTAAGCCATTGCCGCTGGTCAGCCACTGCCTCCGGTCGAGATTGGCGAACCTCGCCATAAATGCTTGCGAGCGTGCGATCGGCATCGGCGAGGTCGCTGTTTTCGGGCAGGCAGATGGTCTTCTCCACCGAAGTGGCAGCGCGGGCGCAATCATAGGACGGGCCTGCGATCTTCGACTGCCCCAACGCGATATCGTCAGCGATTGCCTGCGCTTCGGCAGCGGAAATCGCCACCTTCATGTCGCCGCCAACCAGTACCAGTTCCCTTGAGATCGCCCTGCCCCTGAGGCTTGCGAGCTGGCCCGGCGCGATTTCGGTGCGGTCGAGCACGGCGTTCGTCAGATCGATGCCGTCGAGGCTGTAGCGCTGGAAGCTGCTCAGCCGCGCATCGGTGAAATTGGTCTCCTGCGCGACGATGCCTGCATCGCTGCCGGAGAGCGGGCAACCATCGGACAGGGTGATCCCGCAAGTGAAGGTAAAGCCGGTGAGGTTCGCGCCTGAAATCACCCAGCCATCGACATTGCCGTCGAACCAGCCGCCTTCCAGCACGCCTCTGCTGAAATCGGCCTTGTTTGCCTTGGTGTTGGTCAGGATGGCGTCACGGAACAGCACGCCCGGCGCCCTGAGGCCGACCATCGATGCGCCGCTGAGGTCCGACTTGATGAACCCCACGCCTGACGCGCGTGCGCCGTCCCAGTTGCTTGCCTTGAGGTCCGCCTCGACGAAACAGGCATTGGTGAGCGCAACGGCCCGGAAATCCCATT
>CAXRCQ010000461.1:0-2944 GCA_964228845.1 Blastomonas sp. | reverse complement strand
TGTCGGACAGGTTGATCATGCCGACCTGACCGCCCATGCCGGGAATCTCCATCGGCATGTTGGGCGTCGCCTCGACCTCGATCTCGACCTCGGTATCGTTCATGTGATTGTCGACGATGCGCTGGCGGAAGCTCTGGCGGGTGGCTTCGCTGGCATTGTCGCCGACCAGCGCATTGAGCAGGCGCTCCATCGCCGCTTCGGATGCCGCTTCGCGCACCTTCTCGCGACGGCGGTCCTTCTCGAGCCGCACCGCGTCCTCGACCAGGTCGCGCGCGATCTGATCAACATCGCGGCCGACATAGCCGACCTCGGTGAACTTGGTCGCCTCGATCTTGATGAAAGGCGCATCGGCAAGCTTGGCCAGGCGGCGCGAGATCTCGGTCTTGCCGCAGCCGGTGGGGCCGATCATCAGGATGTTCTTGGGCGTCACCTCGTCGCGCAGCTCGGCGGGCAGGCGCTGACGCCGCCAGCGGTTACGAAGCGCCACGGCGACGGCGCGCTTGGCGTCCTTCTGCCCGATGATATGCGCATCGAGCGCGGCAACGATATTCTTCGGGGTAAGCGTGTCGGTCATTCAGTATCTTCTCTGGAAGGGAGGTTCGCGCCCCAAATTGGGGTGTGGCTGGACCCGCTTCAAGCGCAGCGCCATCCTGCCATCAACTGGCGGTGCGATTCGACGATGGACGCAATATCCTGCGGCTGCGGTTCGGCAAGATATTCCCCGCGCTCATAGCTGCCGCCGAGCAAGATGCCGTCGCCCCGCGGAAACATGTATCCGGCGGGCAGCGAATAGGCGTAGCGAATCTCCGGCTGCGGAATCAGTACCGCAAGCTGGCCGCGCACCGGCACAAGTTCGGGATCGCCGAACAGCCTTGCCGCACCCAGTCCGGTACAGTTGAACACGAGGGTCTCCGGCAGCGCGGCGACTTCGGAAGGCGTATGGAAGCTGCGGACCTCAACCTTGCCGCCTGCCAGGCGGATGTCGCGCAGCAGCCGTTCGAGAAAGCGCCCCGTTTCGACATACATGGTGCTGTACCGGACAATATTTTCGAGCGGGAAGGGATGCTCGTCGGGTGCCAGCCTTGCGCGTCCGGGAAAGCGCGGATCGGGCGGTAGCTGGCCGGCCCGGCGGGTCTGATCGTAAGTCGGCAGCCAGCGGATGCCGTAATCGTCGCCCGCCATGATCTGGAACCGCCTGCGGCTGTAGTCTGCGGCGGCATCGGCTTGGGCGCGGAATTCGGGCGTGGCGACATCGTCGTCGAAATAGCTTGTCGGGAAAATCTGGCCGCCCGCGATGTTCGATGTCGTCTGCGGCGGCAGCGACTCGGCATAGATGGTGACGGAATAGCCCGCTTCCTGGACCAGCCGTGCGGTGGTCAGCCCCATGATCCCGGCACCGATCACCGCGACCGCGCCCGAATGACCGGGCAGGCCGAGCGAGGTGGCAAGGCGCGAACTGCCCCAGCTCAGCGAGATGCCGCCACCGCCATGGCCATAATTATGCACCAGCCGCGTGTCGCCCAGCGCTTGAGCGCGCACGACGAAGCCGGAGGGGCGGTAAGGGCGGAGACCCGCGACGGTGCGGATCACGCGGTTCGGATCGACCTGCACCTTGGGCAGGCAATCGGGCGGGGCAGGGAGCGCCGCTGTCGGGCGCGTCGTAGCGCCCGTAGTGCATCCCCCCAGCAACAGCGCGGCACCGCCGCCCGTCACCAACCCCCGCCTGTTCGTCTGCCACAGCATGGCTGCGGACCCTAGACGGTCAGGCTGTGCTGTCGAGCGTCTCGATCGTCAGCTGGTCGTTCGTATAGACGCATACGTCGCTCGCGATCTTCATCGCCTTGCGGGCGATCGTCTCTGCGTCCTGCTCATATTCCATCAGAGCGCGCGCGGCGGCGAGCGCGAAATTTCCGCCCGATCCGATCGCTGCGACGCCATCGACGGGTTCAAGCACATCGCCATTGCCGGTGAGGATCAGCGTCACCTCCTTGTCGGCGACGATCATCATCGCTTCGAGGTTGCGCAGATACTTGTCGGTCCGCCAGTCCTTGGCGAGTTCGACTGCGGCGCGCATCAGCTGGCCCGAATGCCGTTCGAGCTTGGCTTCGAGTCGCTCGAAGAGAGTGAACGCGTCGGCAGTGGCACCGGCAAACCCGCCGATGACCGATCCGTCGCCCAGACGGCGCACCTTGCGCGCATTGGGCTTCATCACCGTCTGGCCCATCGATACCTGGCCGTCGCCCGCGATCACCGCCTTGCCGTTCTTGCGAATGCCGACGATGGTGGTTCCATGCCATGTCGGCATGCTGCTGCTGTCTCTGCTCATGGCGCGCGATATGGTGGGATCGCTCCGGCGCTGCAAGCCCTACATGATGCGGCGGACTTCATCGCCATCATAGAGCCGCACGTCCGATGCCAGCCGCTCGACCTGCGCCAATCCTGCGCCGAATGCCGCCATGTGCGGCGAGGCGAAATGCGCATCGAGCGCGGCCTGATCGATCCAGCGTTCGGAAATGCGGATGATGTCGGGATCGTTCATGTCGCGGGCAAAGGCATAATGGAGACAGCCTTCTTCCTCGCGCGTCGCCTCGACCATCTGCTTTGCCGCCTCGGCGAACTTGTCGATTTCACCCGGTGCAAACTGCAGCCAGCCTTCGATGATGAGCATGTCGCTTGGTCTCCTGCCTATGCCGATGCTTCGCACGGCTCCCGGACAGGGTTACGAGCGCAGCATCACAAGGGCAAGTCAGCAGCCGCTATAGCCGCGATACCAGTCGACGAAGCGCGGTATGCCGATATCGATCCCGGTGGTCGGCGCATAGCCGAGGTCTTCGCCGATCGCGCTGATATCGGCATAGGTCTGGTACACGTCGCCAGGCTGCATCGGCATCAGGTTGCGGATCGCCGTCTTGCCCGTCGCCTCCTCGATCGCGGCGACGAAATC
>CAXRCQ010000460.1:0-6310 GCA_964228845.1 Blastomonas sp. | reverse complement strand
CAGATCTACGAGGGCACCAACGGCATCCAGGCGGCGGACCTTGTCGGGCGCAAGCTCGGCATGGCGGGCGGCGATGTCGTACGCGGGCTGATCGCCGAGGTCCAGGCCGATGCGGGCAACCACCCCGCGCTCGCCGCGCTGGCGGGCGATGTCGCGGAAGTGACCGAATATATGGTCGGTGCCAATGTCGACGACCGGCTCGCGGGCAGCTATCCCTATTGCACGATGATGGCGGTGATGACCGCGGGCTGGCTGATGCTCAAGCAGAGCCACGCGGCGCAGGCGATGCTCGATGCGGGCGAGGGCAATGCCGATTTCCTCAAGGCCAAGCTGGTGACGACGCGCTTCTATCTCGAGCGCATGGTGCCTGAGGTTGGTGGTCTCAAGGCGGCCGCGATGGCGGGTGCGGACCTGCTCTACGCGCTCGACGCCGAGGCGCTGGCGGCTTGAGCGGTTGGTGAGCGCAACCTACACCGCCGTTTGTCTCGAGCGTGTCGAGGGACGTATGTCCGAACGGTACCAAGCATGTCCCTCGACATGAGCCAAAGGCTCATCTTTATCCTGAGCGACGCAGACAGGCGGCGTCGAAGGGCTCGGGACAAACGGGTAGGGGTGCCCTGTCATGGATGAAACTGAGCTTCTAGCCCGCATCGCCGAGGCACTCGAACGTCTGGCGCCGCCGCCGGTGCAGGTGGCGGACTGGACCGCGCACCCGGCCTATGTGTGGAGCGCGCTTGGAGCGCAGGCGGTGCCCGAGCTCAAGGCCGTCCCGCTCGATCGGCTGCGCGGAATCGATGCGCAAAAGGCGAGTTTCGTGGAGAATGTCCGCCGCCATGCCGCAGGCCAGGCGGCGCATGACGTGCTGCTCTGGGGATCGCGCGGCATGGGCAAGTCGGCTCTGGTCAAGGCGGCGGTGGCCGAACTGCAGGCGGCCGACGCGCCGCTGGCGCTGGTGCAGACCGGGGGCGAGCCCGATGCGCTGACGCAATTGCCCACGCTGTTCGCGGCGCTGGGTGCCGTGGACCGGCGTTTTCTCGTGTTCATCGACGATATCGGCTTCGACGGCCCCGAAGCCGCCAGCGCGGCGCGGTCGTTGCGCTCGCTGCTCGAAGGCGGGGCGATGGCGCGTCCGGCCAATGTCCGGCTCGCGGTCACCTCGAACCGCCGCGCGATCGTCGAGCGGCACATGAGCGAACAGGACGATCCGATCAATCCGCGCGATGCTGTGGACGACCGGCTGGCACTGGCCGACCGGTTCGGGTTGAGCCTCGGCTTTCCCGCCTGCGATCAGGATGCCTATCTTTCGATCATCGCGGGCTATGCCGAAGCCCTTGGCCTCGATTTCGATCGCGAGGACGCGCTGCTCTGGGCGCGGCAGCGGGGCGCGCGCTCGGGCCGGATCGCCTGGCATTATGTCACCGAGCTGGCGGGCCGCGCGGGCCGCTCGCTCGATTGAGCCGGAGCCATGACGGCACTGCCGATCCTCTACAGCTTCCGCCGCTGCCCGTTCGCGATGCGCGCGCGCATGGCGCTGCTGGTCAGCGGACAGACGGTCGAGCTGCGCGAGATCCTGCTGCGCGCCAAGCCGCAGGCGATGCTCGACGCCTCGCCCAAGGGCACGGTGCCAGTGCTGGTGCTCCCCGATGGCGGCGTGATTGACCAGAGCCTCGACATCATGCGCTGGGCGCTGGCGCGGCACGATCCGGAAGGCTGGCTGCAGGGCGATGACGCGGCGCTGATCGATCGCTTCGACGGACCGTTCAAGCACCATCTCGACCGCTATAAATATCCCTCGCGCTACGATGAGGACCCGCTCGTACACCGCACAGCGGGGCTGGAGCATCTGCAGGCGCTCGAACAGCGTCTTGCCGCCAGCGCATTCCTGTGCGGATCCGCGCGCACGCTCGCCGATATCGCGCTCTTCCCCTTCATCCGCCAGTTCGCCGCGACCGATCAGGCCTGGTTCGATGCGCAGCCGCTGCCGCATGTCCGGGCCTGGCTGGCAGGCCTTATCGCATCGGACCTGTTCGAGCGCGCGATGCTTCGCCTCGCCCCGTGGCAGCCGGGCGATGTGCCGATGACGTTTGCGCCAAGTTAACCCGCCTGTGCTAGGCGCAGGATCGATGCTGACCCGGGTCCTGCCTTACCGCCTGCAATCGCGCCTCAACAACTGGCGGCACGACCGTGCGTGCCGTCCGGTGCTGGAGACCGCGCCGATCCGCCCGGCGGATGACGGGCTGGTGATCTTCTCGATGATGGGTACGGCGGTGCTGCTGCCCTATCTGGTCGCGGTCAAATCGTTCTGGGGCCATTTGCGGCGCGGGCGTGTGGTGATCCTGTCCGATGGCACGCTCACCACCGAGGATCGCGCGGTGCTCGACTGGCATTGCGGCAAGCCCGACATCATCGATATCGCCAATGTCGATCATCAGGGCTTTCCGGCCGGAGGAGCCTGGGAGCGGTTCCTGTCGATCCTCGACCGCCGGGCCGACGATTATGTGATTCAGCTCGACAGCGACACCGTGACCCTGGGGCGTCCCGATGTCGTTGCCGATGCCATCGCCACCAATCGCAGCTTCACCCTGCTGGGCGGCCCCGAATGGGATATCGGCGTCAAGACGTGCGCCGAGTTCGTGCCTCCGCCCCCCAACAACGCCGCAGACGCGCGCCATATCCAGTCGCGCATGGAGCGCGCGCTCGCCCGCATCGAGGGGGCCGATGAGCGTGGTTATATTCGCGGATGTGCGGGCTTTGCCGGTTTTGCGCGCGGCGGCGACGGCCGGACGACGGCGCGTTTCTTCCATGACGAGATGGCGCGGCTGCTTGGCCATGAGGCGATGGCCGAATGGGGCAGCGAGCAGGTGACCTCCAGCTTCGTCGTCGCCAATGATCCCGATCCGGTGCTGCTGCCCTATCGCCAGTACGGCAATTACTGGGCCGAACCCTGGGATGCCGACTGCCGCTTCATGCACTTTGTCGGCGCGCACCGCCATGACGGCACTGCCTATCGCGATGCGACGCGCGCGGCGCTGGCGCGGATGGACCGCTGAGCGCCCATCGCCCGTCCGACAGCACTGGACAGCACCCCGCCATGGCCCGATAGCGACGCCATGGCTACCGCTCCCGCCTCCCTGACCAGCACCCCGCGCGCGCCATTCCTGGCGATGCTCGCCTGTCTGGGCGGAATGATGTTCTTCGGCGCGATGGACAGCGCGATGAAGGCGGTGACCATCGATCTGGGGGTCATCGCCGCCCTGTTCTGGCGCTGCGCGATCGGCTCGGTGCTCGCCGGTGCGCTGTTCCTGATCAAGGGCAACTGCCGCCTGCCGCGCGGAGCGGCGTTGCGGCTGCATCTGGTGCGCGGCACAGTGGTCTCGGGAATGGCGGTGCTGTTCTTCTGGGGGCTTGCGAGGACGCCGATGGCCGAGGCGGTGGCGATCACCTTCATTGCGCCGATCATCGCGCTGTTCCTCGCGGCGGTGCTGCTCAAGGAGAGGGTCGGGCGGGGTGCCTTGCTGGCATCGGTGCTGGGTTTTGGTGGCGTGCTGGTCATTTCGGCAGGCAGGCTTGGCTGGCTGGGCGGTGACTCCGGGGGCGATCAGGGCATCGCGCAATGGCAGGGCATCGCTGCAATCATGGCGTCGGCGGTGCTCTATGCCTGGAACCTGGTGCTGCAGCGCCAGCAGGCCCAGATCGCCAGCCCGCAGGAAATCGTACTGGTGCAGAATGTCATCATGGCCTTCTGGATCGGGCTGGCCATGCCTGTTGCCGGGTTGGTCGTACCGGGCGACGCGACCATGACCGCACCGCTGAGCTGGGGGCTGCTGACACTGGCGGCGGCGCTCGCAATCCTCTCGCTCACGCTGCTCTCCTGGGCCTATGCGCGTGCCGAGGCGCAGGCGCTGGTACCGCTCGAATATTCGATGTTCATCTGGGGCGCGCTGTACGGCTGGCTGTTCTTCGACGAGACGATCGGCTGGACCACGCTGGCGGGTGCCGCGCTCATCGTCACCGGCTGCTGGCAGGTCGCACGTCGGCAGCCGGGCTGACGGCCCGCCGCAACACCCGACAGTTCGCGCTTTCCCCGCCGCTTCAATCTGGCTAGGCAGGCTGGGGGACGATCTTCAATATTTGCAGACAGGGTACGGGCGCTGGGCATGACACGGATTTTGCTGGGAGTGGCAGGCATTGCGCTGATCCTGTCGATCGCATTGCTGCTCTCGAACAATCGCCGTGCCATCCGGCTCCGGGTCGTCGGCGCGGCCTTTGCGCTGCAGGCGGGCATCGCGGTGCTGGTGCTTTACGTGCCCGCCGGACGCGCCGCCATCCAGGCAATGTCGCGCGGCGTCTCCAACCTGCTCGGCTATGCCCAGGCGGGCACCAATTTCATCTTCGGTCCGCTCGCCAGTCCCGATGTTGGCGGCAACAGCTTTGCCATCGCCGCGCTGCCGGTGATCATCTTCTTCTCGGCGCTCGTCTCGATCCTCTATTATCTCGGCATCATGCAGCGCGTGATCCAGTGGGTCGGCGGCGGCATCGAGAAGCTGATCGGCATTTCCAAGGTCGAAAGCCTGTGCGCGGCGGCGAACATCTTTGTCGGGCAGAGCGAATCGCCGCTCGTGATCCGCCCCTATCTCGCCGCGCTGAAGCCCGCGCAGTTGTTCACGGTGATGAGCGTCGGCATGGCGGGTGTCGCGGGCACGATCCTCGCCGCCTATGCCGCAATGGGTATCCGCATCGATTACCTGCTCGCCGCCGCCTTCATGTCGGCGCCCGGCGGCATCCTGATGGCCAAGATCATCATGCCCGACGATCCCGCCGATGTGACCCACGAAGCGGTCATGCCGCTCGATGTCGAATATGAGGACGAGCGCCCCGCCAATGTCATCATGGCCGCCGCCATGGGCGCACAGACCGGCGTCAAGCTCGCGGTCGCAGTCGGCGCAATGGTCCTGGCCTTTGTCGCCCTGGTGGCGCTGGCCAATGGCATCCTGGCAGGCATAGGTGGCTGGTTCGGACAGGACGAACTGTCGTTCCAGCAGGTCGTCGGCTATGTCTTTGCGCCGATCATGTACCTGATCGGCGTGCCGTGGGACGAGGCGTTGCGTGCGGGCGGACTGTTCGGCACCAAGATCGTGCTCAACGAATTCGTCGCATTTATCGAGCTGGGCGGACCCGATGCCGGGCTATCGGCGCGCACCGTCGCCATCGTCACCTTTGCGCTGTGCGGCTTTGCCAATTTCTCGTCGATCGCCATCCAGATGGCGGTGACCGGCGGCCTTGCCCCCAGCCAGCGACCGATGATCGCGCGGCTGGGGCTCAAGGCTCTGGCCGCAGGCAGCCTGGCCAATCTGATGAGTGCGGCGCTCGCCGGGCTGCTGATTACGGTGTGACCTGCGTCAGGGCTGGGTATAGGCCGGCGGGTCGGATGCATCCATCGAATCGTCGAGCGCTTCGTCAAGCTCGTCCTCGCTGACATTGTCCTTGTCGATATCCGGCTTGGCTGGCTCGGTTTCGCCATCCTTGCCCGGCTCAGACTCATTCAGGCTCGACTTTTTCGCGCCTGCGCGCTGTGCGGTCTCGTCGGTGCAATCAACCGGATCGGTCGGCTGGCTGTTTTCGTGTTCGGTCATGCGGAACTCTCCTTGTTTCGGGGATACGCAGCCCCGGCAAGCCAGTTCCCGGAATGAGGATCAGCCGATCCCGGCGCGCTTGAGCTCGGGCCCCAGCCGCCCGGTCAGCCACAGCGCCCACATCCTGAAGTCCGCTGCCAGCGACCAGAGCGGATAGGTGAAGGTGGCGGGCCGGTTGCGCTCGATGCGCCAATGGCTGATCCAGGCGAAGAAATAGCCCGCGACCGGCATCATCGCGAACAGCAGCCAGGCGCCGGTGAGCAGCGCCGCGAGCGCCAGCAGCACGACCAGCGATGTCCCCGTATAATGCCAGGCGCGGGTCAAGGGGCGGCTGTGTTCGCGCAGGTAGAAGGGCCAGAATTCGGCGAAGCTGGTGTAACGCGGCATCTCGATTGTCTCCTGCCGCCATGATAGCCACAGATCATGCCCGCGATCCAGACCGACCTTCTCTTCGTCTACGGCACGCTGCGCCGGGGCAGCGACCATGCCAATGCCGCGCGGCTGGCGCGCGAGAGTTCATGGCTGGGCACGGGTACGCTCCCCGGCACCCTCTATCGCGTCAGCTGGCACCCCGCGCTGGTGCTGCAGGGCGAGGACACCGTCACCGGTGACCTGCTGCGCCTCACCGACCCCGGCGCCAGCCTCCCCTGGCTGGACAGTTTCGAGGGCTGCGGCCC
>CAXRCQ010000459.1:0-4154 GCA_964228845.1 Blastomonas sp. | reverse complement strand
GCAGCGCCGATCGACAGCCCCCGCCAGCCGCGCCGCCAGACCGTGCGCAGACACAGGACAATGTCATGATCCGGATAGCGATCGCGAATCAAAAGGGTGGGGTGGGCAAGACCACGACCGCGATCAACCTGGCGACGGCGCTCGCAGCCACCGGCCTGTCGGTGCTGCTGATCGATCTCGACCCGCAAGGCAATGCCTCGACCGGGCTTGGCATCGCGCGGGGCGACCGCGAATA
The DNA here is from genome assembly GCA_964228845.1 of Blastomonas sp. Classification (GTDB taxonomy): domain Bacteria; phylum Pseudomonadota; class Alphaproteobacteria; order Sphingomonadales; family Sphingomonadaceae; genus Blastomonas. The sequence continues at coordinate 3,919 of CAXRCQ010000459.1, read as the reverse complement.
TTCGAGCTATGACCTGCTGACCAACGAAAGCTCGCTTGCGCAATGCTGCGTGCCGACGCAGATCCCGGGGCTCGATGTCATCCCCGCGACGGTGGACCTGTCGGGCGCCGAGATCGAGATGGTCGATCTGGAGATGCGCACGCATCGCCTCAAGGCAGCGATGGACAGCGCGCCGGAAGGTCGCTGGCAGGTGTGCCTGATCGATTGTCCGCCCTCGCTGGGCCTCCTGACCTTGAACGCGTTGGTTGCGACCGATCAGGTGCTCGTGCCGCTGCAATGCGAGTTCTTCGCGCTCGAGGGACTGAGCCAGCTGCTCCAGACAGTCGAGCGGGTGCAGCAGCGCTTCAATCCTGACCTGTCGATCATCGGCGTGGTGCTGACCATGTATGATCGGCGCAACCGGCTGACCGACCAGGTGTCGGACGATGTCCGCGCCGTGCTCGGGCGGCTCGTGTTCGATACCGTCATCCCGCGCAACGTGCGTCTCTCCGAAGCGCCGAGCCATGGCATGCCGGCGCTGATCTACGACCATCGCTGCGTCGGATCGGAAGCCTATATCGCGCTCGCTCGCGAATTCATCACCCGCATGCCGCGGATGGAAGAGGAAGCAGCCTGATGGCCGACGACAATAGCGGTTTGCCCGATATCGCCAAGGCGCTGGGACGCAAGCGGCCGAGCGGGCTCGGTAGGGGGCTGAACGCGCTGCTTGGCGAAGTCGGGCGCGAGGAGCCGCTGGTGCGCCGCGACGATGGCGGCGAAGGCCAACCCAATATGACGAGCGGTCTGCGCACGCTGCCGCTCGCCGAGATCCGCCCGCATCCCGGCCAGCCGCGCCGTTATTTCGACGAAGAGGCGCTCGACGATCTGGCGCGGTCGATCGCGGCGCGCGGCGTCATACAGCCGGTCATCGTGCGTCCGCGCAAGGGCGGCGGATACGAGCTGGTCGCGGGCGAGCGCCGCTGGCGCGCGGCGCAGCGCGCAAGATTGCACGAGATTCCTGCGATCGTGCGCGAGCTCAGCGATCCCGATACGCTGGCGCTCGCGCTGATCGAGAACATCCAGCGCGAGGATCTGAACCCCGTCGAAGAGGCCGAGGCCTATCAGCGGCTGGTCGGCGACCAGGGCTATACCCCGGTCGAGGTCGCGCGGATGGTCGACAAGTCGCGCAGCCATATCGCGAACCTGATGCGCCTGCTCGCCTTGCCGCAGCCGGTGCTCAAGATGGTGGCCGACAAGAGCCTGAGCATGGGCCATGCCCGCGCGCTGATCAACGTTGCCGATGCCGAAACGATCGCTGCCGAGGTGGTCGATCGCGGGCTTTCGGTGCGCGAGGTCGAGAAGCTCGTGCGGCGAACGCGCAGCGACGCCAAGGGCGGATCGGGCAGCAAGCCGCGCGCTGGTGGCGCATCCGAAGGCAGCAACGCGGATATCGAAGCGGTCGAACGGCATCTCGAGGATCTGCTCGGCCTGAAGGTCAAGATCACGGCCGAAGCCAATCAGCGCAGCGGCAGCGTGACCATCCGCTATGGCAATCTCGACCAGCTGGACCTAATCTGCCAGCGGCTTTCAGGCGAGATTATCTAATTATTACATATATTTAGATCGTTCTCCGGCAGAGGCCGGGGTCCTGAGCGAGCTTGCACGCACCGATCCTGGATCCCGGCTTTCGCGGCAAAAAACGGCTAGAGTTTCAGCCCCGTTCCACCGCGTTCAGCGCGTTGATCGCCTTGTGCACCCGCGCCTCGATCTCCTCGCGCGAGAGGCCCGCGGGAATCATCTCGCCGAAGCGATAGACGATCACTCCGGACCGCTTGATGAAGCCGCGCCGGGGATAGAGGTGCCCGGTCGCCAGCGCGATCGGCACCACCGGCAGCTTGGCGAGCTTGTACAGCCCGGCAAAGCCCGCCTGGAGCGGCGGTTGCTCGCCCGGCGGGGTGCTGGTACCTTCGGGATAGATCACGATCGACCGGCCTTCCGCGACGAAGCGGCGGACCTCGGTCATCATGTTCCGCAGCGCCACCGCGCCGCCTGCCCGGTCGATGAAGATCATCCCATAGGTGCGCGCGATATGGCTCCACAAGGGTATGCGCGACAGCTCGATCTTGGCGACCACGGCCGGCCGGTTGAAGATGCGCAGCAGCTCGATCGTCTCGAAAAAGCTCTCATGCTTGATCGCATAGAGCACCTGGCCCTGCGGCATCGGCCCTTCGAGGCGCACACGGATACCCAGGAACGTCCGCGCGCAGCAATAATGATACATGCCCCAGCCGCGCGCCATGCTCTGCAGCCGGTGGCGCGAAAAGGGCAGGATGATGAAGGCGATGATGACGATGAACACCGATCCGCCGTAAAAGGCGATGGTGAACAGGATCGACCTGAACAGGGCCAGCAGCGTGCGTGCCATGACGATCAGACCCCGAACAGTCCGGCGACGAAGCGCAGCACCAGCTTGTTATATTCACGCCACAGCGTCATCAGGCTGGGCTTGCTCGCCACGGCATCGGGATAGATCGCGATATCGTCGGGCAGCGCGCGGTGCAGCTCGTATTCGGCGCGGCGCATATGCCAGTCTGTGGTGACCAGCCGCACCGACTTGACCTTGCGCTGCTCGGCCCAGCGCGCGGTCTCCAGCCCGTTGGAACGCGTGTCATAGGCACGAAAGCCCAGGTCCACGCAGCAGTCGAACAGCTCCACGGACCCGGGATATTGCGCGCTGAGCTCCGCGGGGCGGACATCGCGGTCGACGCCCGAGATCAGCATGCGATCGGCCCATTTGTTGCGCAGCGCTTCCAGCCCGCGGTCGATGCGCAGCGGGCCGCCGGTCGGCACCACGACGGCATCGGTCTGCTGGTCACCCAGGGGCTGGGGCAGAAGGATGGCGAACCAGGCAAAGCCCAGAATCCAGGCGAGCAGCACCGATGACAACAGGCGAACGATCACAGCTTCTTCCTGAGCGCGCCGAGCACCGTCACCCGCGCGGTGAACACTGCGAGCGCAATACCCGCAATCGGCACACATGCAAGCAGCAGCCAGTCGAGCGGGGCGAACGATCCGGCGGAAATCAGCCCCGAATCGAGCCTGGCGGCGGCGCGCCCCAGCATCCACAGCACCGGTGCGGCGAGCAGGCAGCCGATCAGCGCCCCCATCGCGGCGTCGAGCGCGATCCGCCGCTGGAACAACCGCGCGATCTGCTGGTGCGTGCTGCCGAGCAGGTGCATGATGTCTATGGTCTCGGCATGCGCGGCGAAGCTGCTGCGCGCCGACAGCATGACCGAGGCGGAGGTGGCGAGCGCGAGCAGCGCGACCAGCGCGATCGCCAGCCAGCGCAGCGTCGCTATCAGCGCGAATACCGGCTCCAGCCACTGGCCATGCGCATCGATCCGCGCATCGGGAGCGACGGGTTTCAGCGCGCCGCGCAACCGCTGCAGCGTGGCGGAATCGACAGTCCGGCGAAAATCGACATCGATCAGCGCGGGCAGGGGGATGTCGCGGCTGACGGCGCCGCTGCCAAGCCATGGGGTCAGCAGGGAGCGCACTTCGGCTTCGCTCACCTGGGTGACGGCAGCGACCGCCCTGTCCGAACGCAGCACGGCCTCGGCGGCGAGCGCCTGTTTGCGCCGCGCCTCGCCATCGGCATTGACGACCTGGACCGTGGCGCGTCCGGCAAGATCGGCGTTGATCTGGCGCGCCGCGCTGCCCAGTGCCAGCGCGGCTGCTGTCGCCAGCAGCGTCAGGAACAGCATCACCGCGATCACCCAGGGCATGGGGCCGGTCAGCCGCGCCTGCGGGATCAGCCGGCGGTCATGGCGGGTGGAGAACAAAGCAGCCAGCATCAGCGGGTCTCGCCCTCCCAGCCGGTCATGTCCGATGGCCGAGGGGGGTAGCGCAGCGCGCCGGTCGGGTCGGACAGTCGGCCGGC
>CAXRCQ010000458.1:0-8209 GCA_964228845.1 Blastomonas sp. | reverse complement strand
CTCGGCTGGCTGAACGAGCAGGGCGAGATTTCGGACGGCGCACGCGCGATGTTCAAGACGCCGAGCCAGGGCTGCACGACGACCCTATGGGCGGCCACCAGCCCGCTGCTTGAAGGCAGGGGCGGGGTCTATTGCGAGGACTGCAATATCGCCGCACTCTCGGGCGACACGCCGGTGCGCTCCCGCGATGTCGAACCGCATGCGGTCGACCAGGACAGTGCCGAACGCCTTTGGGACCTGAGCGAAGCGCTGCTGGCTGAGGCCTGAGCGAATACCGGACTCAGCCTTGCCGGTTGCTGCTGCTCCTGCCTGCCGTCGGCAGCGCGGCAGGCAGATTCAGCAACCCCGTCCGTGTCTTCGCACGCTTGATTCCCGAGACGCAGCATTCGCTCTCCGACGGTTCGGGTGCAGCCTCTTTCAGGAAGCATTCGCCATGTTCGGTCCGGCCGGGGACGACATAGGTCCATGCCCGGCATTGCCGCTCGTCGTCGCACGCTGCCTTGCAGCTTTTCCAGCCCATGCCGGGCCGATCGTAGATGATCTCGCGCAGGTCGCTGCCGAAAAGATCGGTATTGAACATCGGCGCCTCGTCGGCGGGCGATGACATGGCACCAGGGCCGGAGGCGCGGGCAGTCGGGAGATTGCCTTGTGCCTGATCCGATGGCCCCAGATGGCGCACCGAACTGATCGAGCCGCCATCCTCGCCAAGCGTGCGCACTTCGCCCGAAACCTCGCGGCAGCGGGTCCGGAAGCCGGCATCCATGCACACCAGCCAAAGCCCGTCGGCCTTGAGCGAGAAGGCATAGTCGTTCGCAGTTCCATCAAAACCCTCGCTGGCGGGCACATCCTGCAGATTGGCAACATCGCCGCGCACTGTGACCGCTGCCCCGTCAAGACCCTCGCCGTTGAACAGGGTCAGGCTGGGCGGCTCCTCGGCAGCCAGGCCAGTGCCGATCATGCACATGGCGAGAGCAATGGGCGCAAGCGCGCGGCGGGCGAACGTTGGCAGCATCAGCGTCTCCTGGGTGCGGCGTAAACTGGTGGCGAATGTGCCTGATTTTCCCGAAGCTGCAATGCCGCGCCTCACTTCCCCGCGGCGCTAGCGGAATTCCGCAAAGGCAATGACGCGGCGGAAGCCCGCGCGGCACTGGCTGCGACCGTCGATTATCTGAATCTCGTGCCAGACATCGCCCGAATGATAGCCCCAGCGCGCGAGCCGTTGATGAGGCCGATCGGTCATGCGGCCACCGAGCCAGCGGCCGAGCACAGGCTTGAGCGCAGCGCGGGCGCGGCTTGCGGCGCGGCAGTCGCGGCTGCCCTGCCAGCTTTCGACATGCCGCGCGAGATCGGCCTCGATGCGCTGGACGCGGTCTTTTGCTGCGGTGTCCAACAGTGAGGAAAAGGCGAGCATCTCGGCGCGTGCCACCTCGCGCGGCAGCACGAGGGCGAGCGCCGCCACTGACAGAAGCGCCAGCATCGCGAGCCATGTTCGTGCCATCGACCGCCCCCAAGGGAATCGCTACCGTTGGCCTGATCGCCGGCATCCGGGCACGAAGGTTGGCCAGCAGCCGTTTTGGGTCGACGAATTACCCCGCATGCCGTCGATCAGACCATGGCCAGTCTAGGCGCGAAGTGCAAAAATCGGGCTGTGGCATATTGTGGCAAATGCCGGAAAATGGCGGGGTAACACGCCGATCGACAAGGTTACATCAAGAAAGGTCGACCTTGGGGGTGGCGATGACCACATCCCGCAACAGCCGCTGTACCTCGGCATCGCCGCGCCATTTGTCCGCAATGCGCTTGTTCAGCGTGGCCGAATACCAGCGCTCGCCAAGTGTCGAAGCCTGTTTGAGCAGCGTGACGAGCGTCGCCCGATCGCCCATGGCAGAGGCATGGAAGGCAGGCGTCATTCGCGTCTTGCGCTCACCTTCCGCAAATTCGCGGCGTGCATCGGCGACCAGCACCAGATGCGCCGTGCCGGGATCGCGCGCGATCGCCGCGTCCAGCGCTGCAGACAGTTTCTGCATCTCGGGTACGCGGCGCAGATCGGCCAGCGCCCGATATTCCCGGGCATAGGCCTTTATATCGCCGCGCGAGATATGCGCCCAGGCCAGGCAATTACGGATCGTTGCATCCTCGGGATATTGCGTCTTGAGCTGCTCCAGCTCCATTACCGCCCGGCGGTCCCTTCCGGCCTGCCAGTGTGCGCAGGCGCGCTCGACAGCAATCGCGGGCGTGCCCGGCAGCAGCAGTTGCGCGGTATCATATTCGCGCTGAGCGGCGGCGTCCTGGCCAAGGTCGGACAGGACATTGGCGTACCAGAAATGCGTCAGCCCGTCGCGCGGGTCGAGCGCGAGCGCGCGCTGGAACGAATCGACCGAACGCTGCGCATCATAGCTCCACCAATATTGGATGAAGCCGTTGGCGCGATGTGCGGCCGCGAGCTGATCGTCGAGCGCAAGCGCCTGCTCGACGGCGGATTTCGCGGCGCTATAGGCCCGGCTCTCGGTCGCCGCGCCATATTCGCGGTAGATCAGCCATGCTTCGGCCAGCCCCGCATAAGCGGGTGCGAAATCCTTGTCCGCAGCGATGACCTTCTCGTACAGCCCGATCGCGCGGCGCAAATCCTCAGGCGTTCGCCTGGCCCAGAGATCGCGAGCGGCGACATAATCGTTGGCGACGCTCGCCACGTGCGGAAGGGCGGCGGCCCGCTCGGTCGGGGACGGGGCGGGGGCGAGCATGTCGGTGAGCGTCACGGTTGCCGTCACCAGCAAACCGATCGCGACGACCGCCCCCGCACCGACGAACAGGCGCTTGCCCCGGCCCGAACCTGCCCGAACCGCGGGTGCCGGTTGTGGCGAGGGTGATGGCGGGGCGCGAAGCTCCGGGACCGCTGTCTGCGGATCGCCCTCGCCATCGAGATCGTGCTGCTCGGCGCGCCCCGCCCAGGCCGCCAATTCATGCTCATAGGCGAAGACGGAACCCTGCTTGCCGCCAGGCAGGCGGTGCACCGGAAGCTCGCGCTCGCGCGCCCAGCGCATCACGGTCGTGCGGTCGCGGCGGAAATAGCCCGCAATCGCCTTCCAGCCATCCAGCCTGCGGTCAGATTGTTCCGGCTGGCTCAAGGAATATGCCTGTCAATTGCCACGACACCCGAATGACGACGCGGCAAGACCCATCGCAAAACCGCGCCCTAGAGCGTTGCCTATCGGCACGCCGCGCCGGCTGTCCAGACATTATGTTATAAATCAGGCATATCGCCGCGTGATTTTCTGACGCGGGGTCAAGAAAAACTTTCGCACTCGATGCGAGGTGGATGGTAGCGGAGGAGGGACGTGAACCCCCGACCTACGGATTATGAGTCCGCCGCTCTAACCAGCTGAGCTACTCCGCCATCCGGGCAGGCACGGGCCAATGGCCGGTGCAGGCCGCGCGCTATAATTGCACGATGCGCTGCGGTCAAACCAAATTGTGCATGGGCGGTGCCGAGAATGCAAAGTTGGCGCAAAGGCTTGTTTTCTGCGAGCCCAACCGGCAGATGGCGGGCTATGCCGTAAGGGCAGGGGGTGGAAGCGAAGGAGAGGACGCGGTGCAGGACAGCTATGATATCGCGATCGTGGGCGCGGGCCATGCCGGGGCGCAGGCGGCGATCTGCCTTCGCCAGATGGGTTTTGAAGGGACGATCGGCCTGATCGGCGACGAATCCTTTCCGCCTTACGAACGGCCTCCGCTGTCGAAGGAATATCTGGCGGGGGACAAGCCGTTCGAGCGTATTCTGCTGCGCCCCGAAGCCTTCTGGGCCGAGCGCGCCATCGATTTGCAACTCGGCAGGCGGGTGACCGCTGTCGATCCGGGCGCGCACAGCCTGACGCTGAGCGGCGGCGCGACCATTGGCTATGGCAAGCTGATCTGGGCGACCGGCGGCAGCCCACGCATGCTCGATTGCCAGGGCAGCAATGCCCGCAACGTCTTTGCCGTGCGCACGCGCGCCGATGTCGACAAGATCATGGCGCGGATGGAAGCGACGGAGAGCGTCGCTATCATCGGCGGCGGCTATATCGGGCTCGAAGCGGCGGCGGTGATGCGCAAGCTCGGCAAGCAGGTCACGCTGATCGAGGCGCTCGACCGGGTGCTTTCGCGGGTCGCGGGGCCTTCGCTCTCCGCCTTTTTCGAGGCCGAGCATCGCGCGCACGGCGTGGACCTGCGCACCGGCTATACCGTCGACCATATCGAGACCGACGCGGAAGGCCATGCCGTCGCGGTGAAATGCGGCAATGGCGAGCGCATCGCGGCGGACATGATCATCGTCGGCATCGGCATCATCGCGCAGACCGGACCGCTGATGAGCGCCGGGGCAGCGGGTGGCAACGGCGTCGATGTCGACGAGTTCTGCCGCACCAGCCTGCCTGACGTCTATGCGATCGGCGATTGCGCGGCGCACGCCAATCCCTTTGCCAATGATCGCGTCATTCGTCTGGAATCGGTACAGAATGCCAATGATCAGGCCAAGGTCGTGGCGCAGCACATGCTCGATCAGGCGCAGCCCTATAATGCCATCCCCTGGTTCTGGTCGAACCAGTATGACCTCAGGCTCCAGACCGTCGGCCTTTCGCTCGATTACGATCAGGAGCTGGTGCGCGGCGATCCGGCGAGCCGCAGCTTTTCGGTCGTGTACCTGCGCGGCGGCAAGGTGATTGCACTCGATTGCGTCAACGCGACCAAGGATTATGTCCAGGGCCGCAAGGCGATTCTGGACAATATTCCGCTCGATCTGGATCAGCTTGCCGATGCGGCCATTCCGATCAAGGAAGTGGAACACGCCTGAGCGTGCAGAAAAAACCGTTACCTTTGGAAACAATCTTGCCCTGTCGAGGGTTAAGGACCTAGATACGGTCATCCATCGTATACGGTGTCCCCAGGTTTCTGCGAGTCTGCCATTCCCGCTCCCGTTCGATCATCGCGAACGCTTTTGCTGCGCTATGCCCTGAACGGCCTGGCAGTGTTGGCCCTTGCCGCCTGTTCGAGCGGCAAAGACGGCGCCACAGCGCAGCGGTCAGAGCCCGAAATCGGTTATGTGGTGGTGAGCGCCAGCGCGGTGCCGATGGCGGTCGAACTCGCTGGGCGCGTTGCTGCGTTTGAAATGTCCGAAGTACGGCCGCAGGTGACCGGGCTGATCCGGCGGCGCTTCTTCACCGAAGGCGCCTATGTCCGCGCGGGGCAGACACTGTACGAGATCGACCAGCGGCTCTATCGCGCGGCGACGGCAGAGGCCAGCGCCAACCTCAACAGCGCGATCGCCAATGCCGAAGCCACGCGTATCCGCGCAGAACGGCTGAAGCCGCTCGCCGAGGCGCAGGCGGTGGCGATGCAGGATTATACCGATGCGCTGGCGGCATCGCGCCAGGCCGCAGCCGCTGTGCAGCAGGGGCGGGCACAGGTGCAGACCGCGAACGTCAACCTGCAGTTCACGCGCGTGCCCGCACCGATCAGCGGACGCATAGGTCGGTCTTTGTTCACTGTCGGCGCGCTGGTCACCGGTAACCAGGCCGAGCCGCTGGCGGTGATCCAGGGTGTCGACCCGGTCTTTGTGGATATCCAGCAGTCGAGCGCCGAACTGTTGGCGCTGCGTCGCTCGCTGGCGCAGGGCGGGGCTGTACCTGCCAGCGCTGCGGTGTCGCTGGTGCTCGAGGATGGCAGCGAATATGGTCCGCGCGGCACGGTGCAATTCTCCGAAGTGATGGTCAATGCGGCGACCGGCACAGTGACGCTGCGCGCGCGTTTCCCGAACCCTGATGGGCTTTTGCTGCCCGGCATGTTCGTGCGCGCACGCTTCGACCAGGCGATCAATACCAATGCGATCCTGGTGCCGCAGGCCGCCGTGACGCACAATGCGCGCGGCGAGGCAAGCGTGTTCGTCGTCGATACCGGCAACAAGGCCGCCGAGCGCAAGGTCAAGGCGGAACGCGCGGTGGGCAATGACTGGGTCGTCACCAGCGGCCTCAAGCCCGGCGACAAGGTGATCGTCCAGGGCCTGGGCAAGGTGAAACCCGGCGCGACGATCCGCCCCGTACCCGCCAGCAAGCCGCAGGTGATCGCGGCACCCCAGTCCGACAAGCAGGGTTGAGGCGCGGCGATGTCGCGCATCTTCATCGAAAGACCGATCTTTGCCTGGGTGCTGGCGATCATTACGATGCTGGCCGGCATCGGTTCGATCTATCTGCTGCCGATAGAGCAATATCCCGATGTCGCGCCGCCCCAGGTCAACATCCGCGCGACCTTTCCAGGTGCTTCGGCAGAGACGCTGGAGAACAGCGTCACGCAGATCATCGAGCAGCAGCTCACCGGGATCGACGGGCTGCTGTACTTCAACTCCAGCTCGACCTCGCGCGGGCAGGTGACGATCAGCGCGACCTTCGAAAAGGGCACGGACCCCGATATCGCGCAGGTCCAGGTGCAGAACCAAGTGCAGCAAGCGCTCGCCCGCTTGCCGCAGCAGGTGCAGCAACAGGGGCTCCGCGTCACCAAGTCCAATCCGGACTTTCTGTTCATCGTCGGCGTCTATGACGAGACCGACCGCAGCACCAATATCGACGTCTCGGACTTTCTCGTGTCGAACCTCCAGGACACGCTGTCGCGCATCGAGGGCGTCGGCGAGACAAACGTGTTCGGTTCGCAATATGCGATGCGCATCTGGCTCGATCCTGATCGGCTCGCATCGGTCGGGCTGATGCCGGGCGATATCATTACCGCGATCCGCAACCAGAATACCGAGGTCGCAGCGGGCGAGGTCGGCGGATTGCCGCAGCCCGAGAGCAACCGGCTCAATGCTACCGTGACCTCGCAGTCGCGGCTGCGTACGGTGGACGAGTTCAAGGCGATCATCCTCAAGTCCGAGCGTAGCGGGGCGATCGTCAAGCTGGGTGATGTCGCGCGGGTCGAACTGGGTGCGGAAAACTATTCGGCGTCGAGCCGCATCAATGGCCACCCGGGCGCGGGCCTAGCCATCTCGCTGGCACCGGGTGCCGATGCGCTCGCGACGGCCGATCTGGTGAAGCAGGCGGTTGCCGACGCGAAACCCAGCTTCCCGCCGGGGTATAATGTCGCTTATGCCAATGATTCTACCGCCTTTATCCGGCTTTCGATCGAAGAGGTGGTGCAGACGCTGATCGAGGCGGTGATCCTGGTGGTCATCGTCATGTTCGTGTTTCTCCAGAGCTGGCGCGCGACCCTGATCCCGACCATCGCGGTGCCGGTGGTGCTGCTGGGCACGTTCGCGATCTTCTATCTCGCCGATTTCTCGATCAACACGCTGACGCTGTTCGGGCTGGTGCTCGCGATCGGCCTGCTGGTCGATGATGCGATCGTCGTGGTCGAGAATGTTGAGCGCCTGCTCGAGGAAAATCCCGAGATGACGCCCAAGGAAGCGACGATCAAGTCGATGGGCGAGATCCAGGTGGCGCTGGTGGCCATCGCGGTCGTGCTCTCTGCGGTGTTCCTGCCGATGGCGTTCTTTGGCGGATCGACCGGGGTGATCTATCGCCAGTTCTCGATCACCATCGTCTCGGCCATGGTCTTGTCTGCGCTGGTCGCACTGATCCTCAGCCCCGCGCTGACCGCGACGCTGCTCAAGCAGAAACGGCATGACGGGACCGGTCCCCAGAGCGGGCTTCACCGCCGCTGGCCTTGGGGTGCGGAGAAGCTCGAGCGCGCGCAGCGCTGGTTCAACCACGGCTTTGCGCGCGGTACCGATCGCTATGTCGCGGCGGTCGAGAAGGTGGTCGATCGCAAATGGCTGTTCCTGGCCATTTACGCGATAGTGCTGGTGCTGCTGGTCGCACTGTTCGTCCGGCTGCCCACCGGCTTTCTCCCGACCGAGGATCAGGGCGCGGCGCGGATGCAGTTCCGGCTGCCTGCGGGCGCGACGCAGGGCCGCACGCGCGAGGTGCAACTCGCGATCGAGAAATACATGCTCAACGACGAGCGCAAGAACATCGCGGTAATGTTCAGCGTCGCAGGCGGCGGGTCGGGCGCGGCGGGGCAGAATACCGGCCAGGGCTTCGTCAATTTCGTCGATTGGTCGGAGCGGACAGGTGCAGACGATACGGCCGATGCAATTACCGAGCGCGCAACCAAGGCGTTCTCGGCTTTTCGCGACGCGCAGGTCAATGTGCTCGTTCCGGCGGCGATCCGGGGCCTCGGCCAGACCAAT
>CAXRCQ010000457.1:0-6399 GCA_964228845.1 Blastomonas sp. | reverse complement strand
CGCCGAGGGCATCGACCGCATAGCCGCCTTCCATCACGATCACCGTCGGCAGACCGAGCGCCGCGATCGAGCGGGCGATAGGGGTGTAATCGTCGGTCTGCAGCGCAAATTGCGAGATCGGGTCGCCGGCAAAGGTGTCCGCGCCGAACGATACGCACAGCAGGTCCGCGCCGAAGTCGCGGATCGCCGCCAGTCCCGTGTCCAGCGCTGCCGTATAGCTCGCAAGATCGGTGCCGCGCGGCAGCGGCAGGTTGAGCGTCGCGCCCTCGCCTGCCCCTTCGCCGCGCTCGTCGGCATGGCCCCAGAAGAAGGGATAGTCGGTGGCAGGATCGGCATGGACCGAGACGAACAGCACGTCGCCGCGATCGTAGAAGATGTCCTGCGTGCCGTTGCCGTGGTGATAATCGACATCGAGGATCGCGACGCGCTTCTTTCCCGCCGCGATTCCCGCCTCGGCCGCCACCGCGACATTGTTGATGAAGCAATAGCCGCCGAGATAATCCGCGCCGCTATGATGCCCGGGCGGACGACACAAGGCGAAGGCAGCGCGATCGCCGCCCAGCACCGCCTCTGTCGCTGCGAGCGCGGACTGCGCCGCCCAATAGGCGCTGTTCCAGGTACCCGCACTGATCGGGCTGGAAGCATCGAAGCTGAACTGGCCCAGGTCCGCATCGATGCGGTCGAGCTTCAGCGGACGCCGCCCCACCACCGGCCAGGCATAGCCATGCGCATCGCCGGTGCGCCCGGCCTCGACCCAGCGCTGGTGCGCGCCCTGCAGGAACTCGAGATAATTGTCGCGATGCACCCGGCGGATCGGCTCGAGCCCGTAGTCGCGCGGCGCCTCGACCTCGCCCAGCGCTTCGAGCACATTCTCCATCCGCCCGCGATGCTCGGCATAAGGCACATATGCGCCGTTATGCAGTTCCATCGCGGGCGCATGATCATGCTGGCGCGCGTCGAAAAACGTCCTCATTGCGCGAAGAGCTTCCTCAGGAACACCGTCTCGACCTCGCGGCGCAGATCGTTGTTCGCCTTCTTGAGGAAACCATGGCCCTCATCGGCATAGAGCACGTACCAGGTCTCCACGCCGTTCGAGCGCAGCGCGGCGACCACCTGGTCGGATTCGGACTGCGGCACACGCGGGTCGTTGGCGCCCTGCATCACCAGCATCGGCTTGGTGATCTTGCCCACATTCTTGAGCGGCGCGATGCGCTCAAACACCGCGCGCATCTTGGGGTCGCGCTCGTCTCCATATTCGGCGCGGCGGTTGTCGCGGCGATAGGCTTCGGTATTGGCCATGAAGCTGATGAAATCGCTGATGCCATAGCGTTCGACCCCGCCGACCAGCCTGTCCGAATAGAAGGTCATGCTGGCAAGCGACATGTATCCGCCATAGGACTGGCCGTAGACCGCGATCCGCTTGGCATCCATGCCCGGCTGCTGGCCCGCCCAGTCGATCAGCGCGCCGATATCCTTGACGCTGTCCTCGCGCAGCGGGCCGTTGTCGAGGTTGAGATATTTGGTGCCATAGCCGTCCGAGCCGCGCACATTGGGCAGGATGACGACCGCGCCCAGCACATCGGCAAAATATTGCGCGCCGGGGTTCCAGCCGGGCCGCGTCTGACCCTCGGGTCCGCCATGGATGTCGATGATCACCGGCAGCCTGGCATCGGGCGCGGCATTCCTGGCGCGGTAGACGAACGCGGGCACGGACAGCCCGTCAAAGCTCCTGAACCGGATCAGCGTCGGCTCGGCGAGCCTTGCCGGGTCGAGCTCCCCCGCTTCCGACTGAGTCCAGCGCGTCACCCTGCCGCTGGCGAGGTCCACATCCCACACATCGCCCGCGGTGGTCGCGTTGGTCAGGCCCACCGCCAGCTTGCCGCCATCGGGCGAGAAGGACAGCGCGGTCACGACACCGCGCGGCAGCGACGGCGCGGACACCGCGCCCGGCGTGGTCAGCGAGCTCAGCAACACGCGCGAATAGCCGTCCTCGTTGATCGTATAGGCGATCGTCCGTCCATCGGGGGAAAGGTCATAGGCCTCGACATCCCAGTTCACCTTGTCCGACAACTGGGTCATCTGGCCCGTCGCGGTGTCGATCCGCACCAGTCGGCGGAAATCGCTGCCCGCATTGGTGATCGTGACCAGCGCCTTGCCGCCCTCGATGAAGCGCGGATCCTCGAACCTCGCCTTCGCCTTGACCGACCAGTCGAGCGGGGTGACCTTGCCGCTGGCCAAGTCGAGCAGCATCAGCTGGTTCTCGCGGTTCGAAATGCCCTTGGCGAGCAGAACGGTCGCCTTGTCCGCGCTGATATCCTGCGGGCCGATCGATCCGGTGCCCTGCCAGACGAGGCGGCGGCTCTTGGGGTCGGCAGGATCGGCGGCCATGATGGCATAATCAGCCGAGCCCCTGGTCGCCTTTGACCAGACCAGCAGGCTGCCATCCTTGGCGAAAACCGGCGACTGGTTGCGTGTCACCGGTTCGGTCAGCGGCTGCGCCATGCCGTCAAGATCGCGCACGAAGAGCTGGAACCACTCGTCGCCGCCCGTATCGCGGGTCAGCACGAAACGCTTCTGGCCGGGCACGGTCTTCGCGCCGCCGACGGGTTCGCCATAATAGGTCAGCTGCCGCCGTGCCGCGCCGGGCGCGGGCACATGATGCACCTGAAAGGTCGATCCGAAGCGCGTGGTGATCAGCATCGATCCATCGGGCAGCCAGTCCTGGAACCGCGCTTCGCGATAATTCTGGTAGCGCTGCACCGCATCGGACACGTCCTGCGGAATCTCGGGGACGTTCTCCAGCCGCGCCGATCCGACCTGGCGGGTTTCGACCGGGGCCTGCTGCGCGACGGCAGGAACGGCGATCAGCGCGGCAAAAGTCAGCAACGACGAACGGAACAGCATGCGATACTCCCCTGGAATGGACCCAAATCTCGTTTCAGATGCAAACACTTAAGCTCAGAAAATGCCCATGGCCAGCCCTGCCCCGAACATCGCACCCAGTTCGCTGCAGGGTGCCAAAGCAGCCTCGTGCAGATGCTTGGGCGCGGCAATTTCTTCCGGCGTCTGCGCGTGCGTGCACACGATCAGGCTCTCGGCGATGCGCTTCAACCGCCAGCCGGTCGCGATCCGCTCGATCTGGCGCACCGCCCCTGCCCCGTCCGATCCCGCCGCGACCATCGCCGCATAGGGCCGCGCCTCGATCTGCCCCAGCAGCGGATAATAGCAGCGGTCGAAAAACTCTTTCATCGCCCCGGTCATGCTCGCGAGATTCTCCGGACAGACGAAGAGATAGCCCGACGCGGCAAGCATGTCCTCCCGCCCGGCCTGCTCTGCCGCGATCATTCGTGCTGCGCATTCCTCGCGCGCCGCTTCTGCCGCCGCCTCCGCCATCGCGTGCGAAGCGCCGGTGCGGCTGTGCCAGAGGATCAGCAGGATCGGCTGCTCGGTCATCCCACCTTGATAGTGCCCAGCCCGCGGCAATCCAGCCCTTTCGATGCAGCACACCCTCGCCAAGCCGAATCGCGCCCGCTAGAGATAGACCATGGCCACGCTCCACCCCGATCCCGTTCTCGGCATCACCCGATCGCTCACCGGACAGCCCTGGCACTGGCGCGGTGCCGAGGGCGACCGGCGCGATGCGGACCTCGAGCCCGACGATCTCGTCGCGCTGCTGCTGCTCAGCCGCGGCGTGCCGCGCGACGATCTGGAACGGCACCGCGCGCCCACCATCCGTGGCTTCATGCCCGACCCTTCGATCTTCCGCGACATGGACAATGCCGCCGACCGCCTCGCCCAGGCGGTGATCGCGCGCGAGAAGGTGACCATCTATGGCGATTACGATGTCGATGGCGCGACGAGCGCGGCGCTGCTGATCCGGCTGCTGCGCGATCTGGGCTTGGACGCCGGCGCCTATATCCCCGACCGGCAGATGGAAGGCTATGGCCCCTCGGGCGCGGCGCTGACCAAGCTCGCTCAGGACGGGTCCACGCTCATCGTCACCGTCGATTGCGGTGCGATGGCCTATGAAGCGCTGCAGATGGCGCACGAGGCCGGGGTCGATGTCGTCGTGGTCGATCATCACAAATGCGCCGCCGAGCTTCCGCGCGCCTTTGCCCTGGTCAATCCCAACCGGCTGGACGAGGAGGACGAGGCCGCAGCGCACGGGCATCTCGCCGCCGTCGGCGTCGCCTTTCTGCTCGCCGCCGCCGTGGTGCGCACCCTGCGCGCGCAAGGCTATTTCGCCGGCCGGACCGAGCCCGCGCTGATGGAACTGCTCGATCTGGTGGCGCTGGGCACCGTCGCCGATGTCGCGCAATTGAAGGGCCTCAACCGCGCGTTCGTCGCGCAGGGGCTCAAGATCATGGGGCGCAGGCGCAATATCGGCATGGCGGCGCTGATCGAGGCGAGCCGGCTGACGCGCGCGCCGATCTGCTCCGACCTCGGCTTTGCGCTCGGCCCGCGCATCAATGCCGGCGGCCGCGTCGGATCGGCGGACGTGGGCGTGCGGCTGCTGCCCCCGCAGGACGAGGCAGAAGCGCGCGCGATCGCGGCAGAACTCTCGCGCCTCAACGACGAACGCCGCGCGATCGAGGCCATGGTGCAGGAAGAGGCCGAGGCTTTGCTTTCTGCGCAGCATAACCGAGCGGTGGCAGTGCTCGCGGGCAAGGCCTGGCACCCCGGCGTGATCGGCATCGTCGCGGGGCGAATCAAGGAGAAGGTGAACCGCCCCTCCCTCATCATCGCGCTCGATGAGGCAGGCATCGGCAAGGGATCGGGCCGCTCGATCCCCGGCGTCGATCTCGGCGCGGCGATCATCGCGGCCAAGGATGCCGGGCTGCTCGTCGCGGGCGGCGGCCATGCGATGGCGGCCGGCCTGACGATCAACGCCGATCTGCTCGACCGTTTCAGCGAGTTTCTCGAGGACCGGCTCGCCGCCCCTGTCGCCGCCGCCGCGGGCGCGACGCGGCTGCTGGTCGATGCGCTGGTCGCCCCGCGCGGCCTTACGCCCGATCTGGTCGAACGCATGGAGGCGGCAGGCCCCTATGGCATGGGCTGGCCTTCGCCGCGCCTTGCCACCGGGCCGGTGCGAATCGTGCGCTGCGATGTCGTCGGCACCACGCATGTCCGGGCGATCGCAGCGGGTGACGACGGCGCGTCGTTCAAGGCGATGGCGTTCCGCAGCGTCGATACCCCGCTCGGCCAGGCTTTGCTCGGCGCCCCGCGCGACCGGCGCTTCTGGCTCGCGGGCCGCGTGAAGATCGACAACTGGAACGGCAATCACGCCACCGAAATGCATGTCGACGACATCGCTCCCGTGGAATTTTGAAAAAGCGGAAAAAAACGAAATCGGACGCTTGACGGTACCCCATCAACTGCTTAGAGGGGCGCTTCCCGCACAGATGGCCCCTTCGTCTAGCGGTTAGGACGCGGCCCTTTCACGGCTGAAACACGGGTTCGATTCCCGTAGGGGTCACCAGGGATGCATTTCATAGCATCCCAGACGGTACCAAGAATGGCTGTTTTCTGCGGTTTTTCCTGATATAATGATGCCAGTTGGACTGGCGAGATATCACTGCATACCAACAATCTGATGGTATCCGTGATGGTATCGAGTTGGCCGCTCAGATGGAGTGACCATCATGGCGTTGTCGGTGTTCGCGATCAAAGCAGCCGAGATTCGGGACAAGCAATACAAGCTCAGTGATGCCGACGGGCTGTATCTGCTCGTCACGCCAAAAGGCGGGAAATGCTGGCGCATGAATTACCGCCACGCGGGTAAGCAGCGCACTTTGTCATTCGGTGTGTTCCCAGACACCGGATTGGCCGAAGCAAGAGCCCAGCGCGACGCTGCCCGCAAAGCGCTGGCAAGAGGCGAAGACCCTGCCGAGCGCGCAAGGATCGACCGCTTGTTGGCAGAGGTGGCATCCGCGAACACGTTCAGAGCTGTTGCGGACGAGTGGCTATCGAAAGCGCAAAGGGAAGGTCGCTCGTCAGCCACAATGAAAAAGCTGCACTGGCTTCTGGATTTCATAAACGCGGCTATTGGCAATCGACCGATCGCATCGATTACGCCGCATGAGCTTTTGACCATGCTCCGCAAGATGGAAGACAAGGGTCGATACGAAACCGCGAAACGCCTGCGCAGCACCTGCTCCCAGATCTTTCGATATGCCATCGCCACAGCTCGGGCTGATCGCGATATCGCAGCAGACCTGCGAGGCGCTTTGATCGTTCCAAAGCCTGTGCATCGCGCGGCGGTTACAACATCTTCAGAGGCAGGCGGACTGCTGCGCGCCATCGAGACGTTCGAAGGGAGTGCTAACGTCCATAACGCGCTTCGCCTGCTGCCGCACGTCTTTGTAAGGCCTGGTGAGCTTCGATTTGCAGAGTGGACGG
>CAXRCQ010000456.1:0-7094 GCA_964228845.1 Blastomonas sp. | reverse complement strand
TCTCGATCACGTCATGGCCGATATTGACGATCAGGTCCGCCGCCTCGACCGCGCGATGGACGAAATCACCCGCCGACAGCGCCGCACAGCCCAGGAACTTGGGATGACGCTCGTCGATCACGCCCTTGCCGAGCTGGGTCGTCAGGAACGGGATGCCGGTCTTCTCGATGAACTGCAGCAGCATGCGGCTGGTCATCGTGCGGTTGGCCCCGGCCCCGATGACCAGGATCGGTGCCTTGGCCTTTTCGAGCGCGGTGACGGCGGCGCGGATCGACTTCTTGTCGGCATTGGGCCGCCGGGTCGAGCTGGGCTTCAAGGGCACCGACTCGGTCTTTTCCTCGGCAATATCCTCGGGAAACTCGATATGCGCCGCGCCCGGCTTTTCCTCTTCGGCCAGGCGGAAGGCCTCGCGCACGCGGCTGGGGATGTTGTCTGCGCTGGCGAGCTGGTGCGTGAACTTGGTGATCGGCTTCATCATGTCGACCACGTCGAGAATCTGGAACCGGCCCTGTTTCGATTTCTTGATCGGCTTCTGGCCCGTCACCATCAGCATCGGCATGCCGCCGAGCTGAGCATAGGCCGCGGCAGTGACAAAATTGGTCGCGCCGGGGCCGAGCGTGGCCATGCAGACGCCCGCCTTGCCGGTATGGCGGCCATAGGTCGCGGCCATGAAGCCAGCGCCCTGTTCGTGCCGGGTGAGGATGAGCTTGATCTTGGTCGACCGGCTGAGCGAGTCGAGCATGTCCAGATTTTCCTCGCCGGGAACGCCGAAGATATACTCGACGCCCTCCGCCTCGAGGCATTGGACAAACAGATCGGATGCTTTGGTCATGGAAATTCCTCCCCCGGAAGCCGAAAGTGGCTCGTCGTTGCAATCGTGCGACCGAAAGGATGTCCAGGCGGCGCTTGCTGCTTGTTTACGCCCGGGCGGAACGATGCGTTACCGGCATGGCATCCGCCCTCCATGCCGGCTGTGACCCAAGGCATAACCCCAAATTTCGGCCGAGTCACCCGCCAAAAGTGCGTCGCAGCGCGTCGCATTTCCGGACGGAAAGAGGTCGCTTGCCGCGCGAGGGCGATGTTCGCAAACAGGCTGGGAATGTAGGAATTCGATCAGTATCCTCGGACGATTAACCAATCATAATTTTGCGCTTCACCGTGGAGCGATAGAATTGCGGCCGCGACTTGGATCATGCGGCCACAATGCTGGAGAACTGTGCCATGGACCGTGCCCCCGTTTTCTCTGCCATCAAGACCCTGCGCGCCGGACAGGCCTTTACCGCGCAGGAGGTCAACACCATCGATAGTCTGCTCGACGATCTCGGCATTGTTCGCGGCGCCGCCGATGCCGGGGCTGGGGTGCAGATCGGGCTGACGCTCGCCGACTTCCAGGCTGCCGCCGCTGCGCTCGGCTGCACCAGCGCGCAGATTCGCGCCGTCTGGGAGGTCGAAAGCGGCGGCGGCTGGTTCAAGGACGTGCGTGCCGACATTCTCGCGCTCGATGGCCCCGGCGGCTTTCTCGACGGCCCGCACCTGCCCAAGATCCTGTTCGAGGCGCATGTGTTCGACCGCTATACCAAGGGCCAATATCGCGACAGCCATCCCAATCTCTCCAGCAAGGTCTGGAACAGGAAGCTCTATATCGGTGGCCAGGGCGAATATGTGCGGCTGTGGAAGGCGATGCAGCTCGACCGGGAGGCTGCGCTGATGTCCGCCTCGGTCGGCGGCGCGCAGAGCATGGGCTTCAACCACAAGCTTGCAGGCTTCGCCACCGTGCAAGCCTATTGGGACGCGATGAAGGTATCAGAAGCCGCGCATCTCGGCGCGTTCTGCAGCTTCATCAAGAACAAGGGGCTGGTCAATGCGCTGAAAACGATCAGCAACAGCCCACCCGACTGCATCGCCTTCGCCAAGGGCTATAACGGCCAGGGCTATGCCCAGAACAATTACCATGTGAAGATCGCGCAGGCGCACGCCAGATACGCGTGAGCCCATCGCCGTCTCAATAGCCCAAAGCCAGATCGACCTCGTTGACCAGCGCCTCGCCGCGCACGAAGCGCCCGATATTCTCGGCGAACAGCGCCGCGGAGCGCTGGAACATGCGCGTCTGCGCGCGGCCCGACAGGTGCATAGAGATCTGCACATTGGGCAGCGTCCACAATTCGTGATCTGACGGCAGCGGCTCGGGCGTGGTGACGTCGAGAAATGCGCCGGCAATGGTCTTCGCCTTGAGTGCGGCGATCAGCGCGTCCTGATCGACGCATTCGCCGCGTGCGATGTTCACCAGGATTGCGCTGTCCTTCATTGCCGCCAGTTCGTCCGCGCCGATCAGCGCATCGGTCTCGCGCGTCGAGGGAGTTGCGATGACGACCCAGTCGAACTTGCCGACCCGCGCCTTCCAGTCGGCCGCGCCGATAATGCCCTGGTCAGGCCGCGCGCTGCGGGCGACGCCGGTCACATCGACGCCAAAGCCCTTGAGCCGGTCGCCAATCGCCGAACCGATCGCGCCATAGCCGATGATGAGGGCTCGGCTTTCATCGAGCTCGACCGTGCCCGGCGAAGCCCAGAGCCATTCGCGCCTGTCGGCCGCGCGCACGACATCGGCATAGCCCTTGGCCATGCTGAGCATGCCGAGCACCGCATATTCGGCGACCGCGATGGTGTTCACGCCCACCCCGTTGGTCACCCGCGTGCCGCGCGCCATGAGCTGCTCGACGGGAAAATGATCGAGCCCGGCATAGAGTGTCGACACCCATTGCAGCTTCTCACCGGCTGCGATGATGGCCCGCATCGCCTGCTTGTCGTGCATGTCGACCCAGGCGATATCCGCATCGACCACCTCGCGCAGCGCCTCTTCGGCCGAGCCGATCCAGACGACCTCCATACCTTCGGGGATCAGGCCCTCGATCAGCGGGCGCACGAGCGCGGAAATCACGGCCTTGGTCATGCTCTCTCCTCTTCCTGGCACCGCCCCGTCTTTTCGTCCTCCGGCAAAAGCCGGAATCCAGTGCGGCTACAGCGCAATTTCGCCTCTGGACTCCGGCTCTCGCCGGAGAACGGGCTGACCCTTTTAAGCCTACCCCATTCCGTTTGTCCCGAGCGAAGTCGAGGGACGTGATCGGAAACGGTAGCGCATGCGTCCCTCGACTTTAGTCTACCCTGAGCGGCTGGCTTGCCAGCCAGCCGAAGGGCTCGGGACAAACGGGGTTTTTTATACAGGCGCTAAAACTCGATCCGCCACTCCCAGCCGAGCGGGTCGCCGTCCATCACCTCGACCCCCGCCGCGACCAGCTCGTCGCGGATCGCATCGGAGGCTGCGAAATTCTTCTCTGCCCGCGCTTCCTTGCGCAGCTTGAGCCGATGCTCGATTGCCGCCTCGTCGATCGTGGCACTCGCCGGACGCAGCCGCAGGTCGGTGCGATTGAGCGCCAGCAGGTCGAGCCCGAGCACTGCATCCATCGCCGCAACCGCCGCCAGCCGCTGCCCTGCATCGACCTTTTTCTGCGCCAGCATGTCGTCGAGCACGGTCAGCGCCTTGGCGGTGTTGAGATCGTCCGAGACCGCTGCGCCGAAATCGCCCAGCAGTTGCTGCAGCCGCGGATGCTCCACCACACCGGCAGTCTCCGCCTGCCCGCGAAGTGCCGCGACCGCCATCACCAGCCGCTTGAGCCGCGTGAGCGCCGCGAGCAGATTGTCCCAACTGAACTCCAACTCGCTGCGATAATGCGCCTGCAGGCACATCAGCCGATAGGCGAGCGGGTGGATGCCTTTCGACACCAGCAGCGGCAGCCGCAGGAACTCTCCGGACGACTTGGACATCTTGCCCGTGCGGTCGATCAGGAAATTGTTGTGCATCCAGAAGCGCGCGCCGCTGCCGTGCGAGCAGGCGAACGCCTGGTTCTGCGCAATCTCGTTGGGGTGGTGGATTTCGCGATGGTCGATGCCGCCGGTATGGATATCGAACGGAAAGCCCAGCAGCGCCTCGCTCATCACCGAGCATTCGAGATGCCAGCCCGGTGCCCCCGGCCCCCAAGGCGACTCCCATTCCATCTGCCGCGTCTCGCCCTCGGGCGTCCTGCGCCAGATGGCAAAGTCTTGCGCGTTGCGCTTGCCCTCGACCGCCTCGATGCGTCCCTCGCCCGCCTCTGTCGCCGCGCGCGCCAGCGATCCGTAATCGCTCACGGTCGAGACGTCGAAATACAGGCCGCTCGGCAGCTCGTAACAATGCTTGTCCGCGATCGACTTCGCAAACTCGATCATCTTCGGCACATAATCGGTCGCGATCGACCATTCCGCAGGCTGGCGGATATTGAGCGCCTTGATGTCGTCCCAGAACGCCTCGGTATAATGGCGCGCAATGTCCCAGATCGACTGCGCGCGCTCGGCCGCCGCCTTTTCGAGCTTGTCCTCGCCCTGATCGGCATCGTCGGTGAGGTGCCCGACATCGGTGATGTTGATGATGTGCCGGAGCTTGTAGCCCTTGAAGCTCAGCACCCGGCCAAGCGTATCGGCAAAGACATAGGCGCGCATGTTGCCGAGATGCGCATAATTGTACACCGTCGGCCCGCAGCTATAGACCCGCGCCTCGCCGGGATGGACCGGTTCGAACGGTTCGAGTGAGCGGGTGAGGCTGTTGAACAGCATCAGCGGGGCGGTGTCGGCAGGGCTCGTCATAGCGATGCCATTGCCTGCAAAGCGCGCGGGCCGTCAAGCGCGATGCAGAACGCAGGAAGACGGCAAAACAAAACCCCGCCCGCGCCGGTCGCAGCCGCGCGGACGGGGTCTTGAAAAAGCGCAGTGACCCTTACTGGTCGCCGCTGCTGCCGCTCGCCTGGCTCGATGCGGCCATGGTCTCGACCAGCAGGCCGAGCTGGTTCTCGCAACCATTCTCGATCAGCGTTCCGGCCAGCTCGTCGACCTCGGTCGGCACATTGGACAGCAGCACCAGGTCGATCTTGCGTTCGACGCCATCCGGGCCGGTCAGCGTATAGCTGCCGGGGGCGACGGGCAGCTCGGCCATCGGCCAGAGACGGTTGCCCGATCCCTTCTTCCAGTCGATCACGGCCTGGCTTCCGGTACCGGACAGCTTGAGCTGGGCGTCCTCGGCGACATTGGCGCGCCAGAACATCAGGCGGGCGGGCTCAGCCACGCAGAACTTGCCCGACTGGCTGGCGTCGATGAACCACAGGTTCGGGCTGCGCGGCGAGGCGGGGGCGACCTTGGCAGGCGCGCCACGGACGGCCCCCGTACGGCTGCGCGTCGCCGGACCACCGGTGGAAAGCAGGCTGGCAATCTGCGTGCTCTGCGTCTGGTCGCGCTTGACCGTGCCATCGAGCGTGAAGGTGCCGGGGCCGGAGAGCACGCGGGTACCTGCCTTGTCGAGCACGGTCACCTTGTCGCTCGCCTTCAGCACCACCTTGGTATTGGCGGGCAGCTTCTTGCCGGCGGGATATTGCGCCGCCGAAGGTCCGACCGAGCGCACCACCATCGACTGAGCCATCGCGCCAGTGCTGGCGAGCGTGCCCAAAGTAAAGACTGCACCCAACGCAAGCGCCCGGCGAAGTACGGACTTCCTTTCAACCGAGAACATAGCTTTCTCCTTTTTGTGTCTGACCAAGTCGCTTGAACAGATTCGCGATGGCCTCTTCCTGCCCCAATTCCGCAAGCTGCGATGTGAGTTGCACCACAGCCTCATTATTTCCTGCTTCGTGCGCCGCAACCAGCTCGGCAATGGCCTGACGCTCGCTCTCCGGCCTGTCGGGCGCGGGCTCGAATATATCGACCGGCTTGGCCCTGCCCCTTAGCACGATCCGGCCCATCGGGCGATACCAGTCGAGACCCGATCGTTCCGCTGCCTCGCGGCTCACCAGCACGCGCGTGTCGAGGTTCTTGTTCGCCGCCTCGAGTCTGGCCGCCGTGTTCATGCTGTCGCCGAACGCGGTATACTGGATGCGCCCCTCGCCGCCGAAATTGCCGACAATCGCCTCGCCGAAATGCACACCAACACGGGTGCGGCCGATCGGCGGCACGCCTTCGGGCGCGGATTTGCGGAAATCCTCGCCCGCCTCGTACATCGCCCAGGCGGCGCGGACCGCACGCTCGCCATCGTCGGGAAAGCCGATCGGCGCGCCCCAGAAGGCGACCACCGCATCACCCACGAACTTGTCGAGCGTTCCGCCATATTGCAGCACGACATCGGCGAGCCGATCGAGATAGTCGTTGAGCAGGAACGCGACCATTTCCGGCTCGATCGCATGGGTCAGCTTGGTAAAGCCTTCCAGATCGGTGAAGACGCAGAAAATCTCGCGCTTCTCGCCATGCAGCGCCAGCTTGTCGGGGTCCTTCAGGATTTCGGCAGCGACCGAGCGGGGCAGATATTTGCCCAGGGCGTTCTGGGCAAAGGCGCGCTGCTTCGACCCCACCACGCGCGCCGCCGCGCCTACCGAAGTATAGGCGAGCAGCCATCCGGTCGCCCAGCCGAAACTGGGCAGGTTGAGCGTGTCGAAGCCCTGATATTGCAGGATGAACGGCGCGGTCATGAAGAACAGGATCTGGCTGCCGAGCAGCAGCCCCATGATCCAGGCGCGCGCCTGGCTGATCGCAGTGATGCAGCCTGCGATCACCACCGCGAGCGCCATCGCCCAGAGCGACCAGTTGGGGAAGGCGAACGGCTGATCCTTGTCGAGCAGCTGCGACATCATGTGCGCATGGACTTCCAGCCCGATCATCTGCGATTCGCCGGTCACGACATCGCCGATCCGGGTGAGCGGCGTATCGAACTTGTCGAAATCGACAAAATCGCCGCCGATCAGGATGTGCCGCCCCTTGACCTCGCTGGCGACGAACTCGGCGCTGGCGGGATCGGCGAACAGGTCGATCGGCAGCTTGTTGATCACCGGGCGGTCGGACGACAGCGGCAGGCGGAAGCGGATCGCGCCGCGATAATCGGCAAAGCTCGCGTCCGGCGGTGTCATCGCGCGCACCATGATCGGCGGCAGGTTCTTCGGCTGGTCGGGCCAGCGCCGCGCTACCCCATCCGAATCGGTGACCAGGCGAATGCTGGTCGGCTTCGTCTTGTCGGTGGTGACGTCCTT
>CAXRCQ010000455.1:0-7420 GCA_964228845.1 Blastomonas sp. | reverse complement strand
ACCGAGGAATCGCTGCGCGCGACGCTGTTCGGCGAGCAGCCTCAGGTCTTCGCCCATATCGCCGAACTCGACGGCGAGCCGATGGGGCTCGCGTTGTGGTTCCTCACCTATTCGACCTGGACGGGACGGCCCTCGCTCTATCTGGAGGATCTGTTCGTGGCCGAAGCCGCGCGCGGAACGGGCACCGGACGCGCGCTGCTGACGGCGCTGGCGAAAGAGGCCAGGACGCGCGGCTGTGCGCGGATGGACTGGGCGGTGCTCGACTGGAACGAAAAGGCGCGGGAATTCTACCGGCATATCGGCGCGCATCATTCGAAGGGCTGGGAGCCCTGGCGGATCGAGGGCGAGGCGCTCGACCGGCTCGCGGCGGGCTGATTGCCTGCACCCTGTACAGCCGTACAGGCCGCCCTGTTTGCACTTTGCCGCCGGGGCACACACCCCTAGCTTCGCGCCCGGATCGCAGGGGAGGGCCTGCGACGGGATCGAGATGGGGAAATTGCGATGAAGCTGAACAGCCTGCGCCTTCTGGGCGTGACGATGATGGTATCGGCGCTTGCGGCATGCGGTGGAGAAAAGGCCGCCGACGCACCTGCCGAGGGCGAAGCCGCCGCCGAGGCCGCGCCTGCTGCCAAGGGGCCGATCTGGGCGGTGTCCGCCGAAGAGGGCAAGGTCGTGATGTCACTCGTCGAAGGCGCTGACAAGACGCTCGCCACGCTGAAATGCGCCAATGGCAGCAAGACGGTCGAGATGGAAGTGCCCGGCTTTCCGCGTATTCCCGAGGAAATCGCGCTGATCCTGTCGCCCGATGGCGGCGACCCGGTGCTGAGTATCATGGTACCCGCCGACGGTGAGGGCTTTGCCAGTGGCAGTGCGCCCTTGCCCGATGATTTCAAGCGCGTCTTTGCCGGCATGCACACGCTCGCGTTCGGCATAAACAGCATCGATGTCGAAACGCCCGCCGAGGGCGAAGCCGACACGTTCGTCACCTTCTGCGCACAAGGCGAAAGCGAAGGCTGACACTTTCCGGCGGGTCCGGCCCGTGCCCGCGGGGGGCGCAGGGGTCGGACCTGTCGGCTCAGGAAAGGAAGTGCGATGCGAGCACGATGGATGCTGACAGGGGTGCTCAGCCTGGCATTGATGGGCTGTGGCGGCGGAGCTGATGACAAGGCGGCAGGGGCTGCGGACAAGACCGCCGATGCCGGATGCGCCGATGATGGCGAGAAGCTCAAGCTGACCGGCTTGTGCAAGGGCCGCGCGGTCAATTATCTCAACCAGCAGGCCGATACATCGGTTGAAGCGCCGGAAGGTTGCGAGTGGCAGGTGCTGGAAAGTGCGCTGCCCGCCGACGAGGTGCTGCTCTATCGCGGGCTGGTCTGCGGCGACAAGAAGGTGGAACTTCAGGTCGCGCCGGGCGCGGAGCGCGCAGAATTGCAAATCACTCGAACCGCATTCGTGGAAATGCAGGACGCCGAGCCCTGGACGATAGGCTATATGTACACGGCAGAGGGCGACCCGGCAGAGGCAGTGACGCAGCGGGCCAGGTCCGTGATCGAAGACCCGGCGGAAGCTGCAAGATGCAATGCCCGGCCAGCAAAGGTCGAAGGCTGGCCCAGCGATGCCATGGTAGTCGATACCGATCCGAACGGATCGAGCAACGCCGATGGCACACCGGTCGTGGTCTGCGGCGATCTTGGCTATTTCGACGAGGCCAATCGCTTTTGGCGGGTTTCGCAGGGCTATGCTTGGTTCTTCGATTTCGGCCAGAATCTCGTCGAGATCGACCCCGCTTCGTTTACCGTCGTGGCCAGGGGTGCAGACGGCAACTGGGGCGCTATCGGCCAATAGGGTTCGTTGAGCCGCTTTGGGTCCTGTGTTACGATATGGGACCCAAGGAGGCGTGCATGACCTATTCGGCCAAGATCATCAAGGGCGGCAAGATCGTCATCCCGGCGGAACTGCGCCGCGAGCTCGGCTTTGCGGAGGGCGACCGGCTGGTATTCGAGCGCGAGGGCAATTCGCTGGTGATCAAGAGCTATCACCAGGTCGTGCGAGAGGTTCAGGAGGCTTTCCGCCCGTTCAAGCCCCAGGATGGGGCCAGCCTCGTCGATGAATTGATTGCCGCGCGCCGCGAGGAAGCTCGGCTGGAGGAGGCAGACCTGACTGTTTCCAAACGCGGCGCGCTCCGCTGATGGCGTCCGTCTTGGATGCGTCGGTGGTTCTGGCCGTTCTGTTTGAAGAACCGATCGGCAATCTCGAGTTCGGCGATCTGCTCGAAGGCTTGCTCTCGAGCGTCAACTACAGCGAAATCCTCGCGCGTTGCATGGATCGCGGCATGGACGCTGATCTTGCCGAGCGACAGATTGGGCGGCTGAACATTGCCATTGTGCCGTTTGACGCCGGAAATGCGCGGCAGGCGGCGCAATTGCGCGCAGCCACGCGCCATCGCGGCCTTTCGCTCGGCGATCGCGCCTGCCTCGCGCTGGCGCGGCGCGAAGGCTTGCCCGTGCTCACCGCCGACCGTCAGTGGGACGGCCTTGATCTAGGCGTCGATATCCGTCAGATTCGTTAGACCGCTTTAACGCGATATTAGCAATCGCGGCGCATCCTCCCCCCATGCGCAAAGCCATCGCCATCGCCGCCCGTCCCTCGCAGACCGACGCCGCCTGGATCGCCGTGCTGCGCTTCGTGCTCGTCTCGGGCTGTGCGAGCGCGCTGATCCTGGCGCGCTATCCGCTGCCCTTCTGAGCCGTTAGCTTGCGCTCGATGCCCTGCCACAGCTTGGCATAGGCCTGCGCCGCCGGACTCTTGCCATCGAACGCGCCCACCGGCAGCCGCTCTTCCGCCATCCGCTCGACCGCGCTCGCCATCGGGATGACCGGCCAGTCGGGATAGGCTTCGAGCGCCTGCTTGTGCAGTGCGCGGCGGCGATCGACCATCACGAACACCGGCAGCATCGGCGCATGCTTGCCTGACTTGCCGTCGAGATAATGCTGCACCTCGGCAAAGGCGCGCTGCGATAGCGGGGAGGGGATGATCGGGACGATCACCAGGTCGGCTGCCCGCAGCACCTGGTCCGAGGTTTCGCTTAGCCCCGGCGGGCAGTCGAGGATGATCCGGTCATAATGCCTGCCCAGCCCGTCGATCAGCTTCTTGAGCCGCTTGGCCTTGCCGATCTCGAACAGCATCCGGTCGAGCCCGCGCAGCGAATGGTCGGCGGCGAGAAGGTCCAGCCCCGGAATGCGCGAGGGGCGGACCAGCTTTTCGGGCGATACGTCGCGCGCGAAGATCGAGCGTGCCTCGTCCTTCACCGCCTTGTCGTCGCCGATCAGATGGCTCGCTGCGCCTTGCGGGTCGAGGTCCCATAACAGGGTGCGGCGCGAGGA
Source organism: Blastomonas sp. (assembly GCA_964228845.1). Lineage (GTDB taxonomy): Bacteria > Pseudomonadota > Alphaproteobacteria > Sphingomonadales > Sphingomonadaceae > Blastomonas. The sequence goes on along the minus strand of CAXRCQ010000455.1, from coordinate 4,037 downwards.
CAGGACCGCCGAGCACCAGGCGAGGTTGACCGCGCTGGTCGTCTTGCCGACGCCGCCTTTCAGATTGTAGACGGCCACGCTGTGCATCCGGTCCCCCATATCAGCCCCCTGTTTGCGTCACCCCGATGGCAACAGGCGCCGACGCCGGGCTAGCGGTCGATTGTGTCGCGGGTGTTGCAGTCCGATCGAGCCCGGTCTTTTCCAGCCAGGTGCGCAGATCGGCGACGGTGCGCTTCGGGTCTTCCTCCATCGGGATATGGCCCAGATCGCCATAGGTGACGAGCGTGTCGTTGGGCAGCTGCCGCGCGAACCAGGTCGCGTTGGCAATCGGGATCAGCGTGTCCTTCTTGCCCCACAGGATCAGCGAGGGCATGGTCAGGCCGGCGAATTCGACCGCATCGGCGGGCTCGCGCGGGAAATCGCCGCGCGCCACGGTCGCCTCGCGATTGCCCGGATGGCGCAGCAGCTTCCAGTAGAGATCGACCATTTCGGGCGTGACCTTGCCGGGGTCGCCGACGCTCTGCTGCAGGCTCTGCTCGATGATGGTGCGCGGTGTGAATATTTTCAGGATCGGCCGCGCCACCGCGCTCTGCGCCAGTTGAAACCCGATCGGCAATTTGGTCGGCTTGGCTTCCGGCGCGCCTGAACTGTCGACCAGCACGAGTCCGGCCACGCGCTGCGGATAGCGGAGCGCGATGTTCCAGGCGACCCAGCCGCCCATCGAGTTGCCGGCCACCACATAGCGATTGATGCCGAGCGCGTTCATCACTTCGGCTCCGGTATCGCGGAACGCCTCGGTGCTGTAATCGCCCTTCACCTGTGCCCCGGTGAGGCCATGACCCGGCTGGTCGTACCGCACTACGCGATAATCTCGCTTGAGGTCATCGGCCCAGCCCTGCCAGGTGTGCAGAGAGGCGTTCGAGCCATGGATCAGCAGGATCGCGGGCGCATCGCGCGGGCCTTCGTCACGGACATGCACGCTCTGGCCATTGGGCAGTTCGATGAAGCGCGAGGGCGGCTGGCCATATTGCGCCTGCAATTCGCTCGGCTCGATATCGGGCGCATAGCCCCATATGCCGACCCCGACCACCGCGATCACCAGCAGAATGAACAGCCATTTCAGGAATTTGAGCATCAGGTCCAGGTCCTCGCGCGATAGTCGATCAGCAGGCATGCTAGTGCCAATTATCGGCCAAAACCAGCGCGTAGCCCGGTCGTGTCGAGAAGCGGTAGCTGAACGCATATTTTCCGTTGCAGTTAAGAATGCCTATCATTAGTGCCGCCGCATTGAGAACGAGAATCGCTGCCAATTCGAGGTGGCGACCATGAGGTGGTGTTTATGCTGTTCAAGTCACGCTTGCTGGCGGCCGCCAGCGCGGTTTCGGCTCTTGCATTCGCTGCGCCGACCTTTGCGCAAGTCGCCGGGGACGCACCGCAAGGCGAGGATAGTGGAGCTGACGATCAGCGCGAGATCATCGTCACCGGACGGAACGAGGGCTATCTTGCGCTCGATATCGTCCGCGCGGCGAAGACGCCGACTCCGCTGGTCGATATCCCCCAGGCGATCTCGGTCTATACCCGCGAGCAGATCGAGGATCAGGCGCTGCAGGATCTGGCCGATGTGCTGCGCTACACGCCGGGCGTGTCGTCGAACCAGGGCGAGGGGCATCGCGACCAGATCTCGATCCGCGGCCAGGACACCACCGCCGACTTTTTCGTCGATGGCATTCGCGACGACGTGCAATATTACCGCCCGCTCTACAATCTCGAGCGTGTCGAGGTTCTCAAGGGCTCGAACGCGCTGCTGTTCGGGCGCGGCGGCGGTGGCGGCGTGGTCAATCGTGTCACCAAGACCCCGGTGCTGGGCGAGACCTTTGTCGGCGGCTCGGCCTCGGTCGATACGTTCGGCGCGTTTGCGCTGACCAGCGACGTGAACGCGGCGCTCGGTGACAGCGCGGGCCTACGGCTCAACGCGATGTACGAGGAATTCGACAATCACCGCGATGCCTTCGGCGGCGACCGTATTGCCATCAACCCGACAATCGGGGCCACGCTGGGCGAGCGGACACGGCTGCTGTTCTCGTACGAATATGTCGATGACGACCGTATTGTCGATCGCGGCATCCCTTCGACCACCGGCGGCACCATCGCCAACCCGGCGGGGCCGGTGCGCGGCTTCTACCGCACATTTTTCGGCTCACCCGAGCTCAACACCACTTCGCTGACCGCACATATCCTGCGTGGGCGGCTCGAGCACAGCTTCACCGATACGCTGCGCGCCGATCTGACCGTGCAATATGCCGATTACGACAAGGCCTATACCAACCTGTTCGCCACCGCGAGCAATCTGGCCGCAGGCCGCGTGACGCTCGACTCCTACCGTGATGCGCAGCAGCGCGAGAATGTCTTCGTGCAGGGCAATCTTGTCTGGACCGGCACCACCGGCCCGATCAGCCACACGCTGCTCGCCGGGTTCGAATATGGCGACCAGCAATCGGCGAACCAGCGGCAGAATGGCCGCTTCGCCACCAGCGGCACCAATGTCGCGACCTTTGCCTTCAGCGATCCGCTGGTCATCCCCGCGATCACCTTCCCGGTGAACAACCGCAATACGCGTTCGCAGGTCAATGTGTCTTCGGTCTATCTGCAGGACCAGATCGGTATCGGCGATCATTTCGATATCGTGCTGGGTGCGCGCTATGACCGGTTCGAGATCGATGTGAACGACATTGTCGCGGGCCGCCTGCTGTCGCGCACTGACAGCGAATGGTCGCCGCGCCTGGGCCTGATCTTCAAGCCGATCGAGGCGATGTCCTTCTATGCCAGCTATACCAAGACCTTCCTGCCGCGTTCGGGCGACCAGTTCCTGTCGCTGACGCCGACCACGGCCACGCTCGCGCCGGAGTCCTTCGACAATTACGAGTTCGGCGCGAAATGGGACATTGCCGAGAATCTCCGCGTCTCGGCCGCGATCTTCCAGCTCGATCGCGAAAACGGCGTTGTCGTCGATCCCGCCAATCCCGCCAATTCGATCCTGACCGGCAGCCGCACGCGCGGCTTCGAGGCGCAGTTTACCGGCCAGATCCTGCCCGGATGGCAGGTCAATGCCGGCTACAGCTATCTCGATGCCGATGAACGCGGCCGTGTGGTCGCAGGCGCGCTCGCCAATCGCGCGATCGGCCAGGTGCCGCGTCATCTGGCAAGCCTGTGGAACCGTTACGACGTGAACGGACGGCTGGGCTTCGGCCTCGGCGTCACGCACCAGGCGAGCCAGTTTGCCAGCATCTCCAACACCGTGCGGCTGCCCGCGTTCACCCGTGTCGATGCGGCGGTGTTCTTCAAGCTGACCGACCAGATCGAGGCACAGGTCAATGTCGAGAACCTGCTCGACACGCGCTATTTCCCCGCCTCGCACAATGACAACAACATCACCACCGGCGAGCCGATCAACGCACGCTTCACCGTCCGCGCGCGCTTCTGATGCGCGCGGCCCTGCCGCTGGCGATCAGTGCGCCAGCAGCAGCGGAATGTTCGAATCCCTGAGGAAATAGCGCGTTACTCCGCCGAGCAGCGTCTCGCGCAACCGGCTGTGCCCGAACGCGCCCATCACCAGCAGGTCCGCGCCGATCTCGCCTGCAACGTTCTCGATAATCTCCTCGATCGACATCAGGCCGCGTTCGCGCTCGATCAGCTCGCTGCATACGCCATGGCGCGAAAGATACTCGCACGCCTCGGTCGAGGGGAAGCCACCCGCCTTCTTGGGCTCCACCACGGTGACGAGGTGCACCGAGCTGGCGTTCCTAAGCAGCGGCAGCGCCTGGCGCACCGCATTGGCGGCTTCGTGGCTGCCGTCCCATGCGATCAGGATCTTCCCGCCGGTATAGAGCGATTTGAGTGTCGTCGGCACTGCCAGCACCGGGCAACGCGTTTCGACCGCAACATCGGCGATCGACAGCAGCGGATGCGGGCGGACGTTGCGCTCGGCATTGTCGAGCGAAAGCACGATGACATCGGCAAGGCGCGAGGCGCTGATCACC
>CAXRCQ010000454.1:0-2859 GCA_964228845.1 Blastomonas sp. | reverse complement strand
GCTGCTGATGGAAGGCGCGACGCCCGAGCAGATCGACCGTGTGCATGTCGAGTTCGGCATGCCGATGGGGCCCTTCCAGATGAGCGACCTTGCCGGTGTCGATATCGGCTGGCACCGCGACCCGAGCCGCATCGAGAGCATCCGCGATGCCCTGTGCGCCGAGGACCGCTGGGGCCAGAAGAAGGGCGCGGGCTTCTATGACTATGACGAGAAGCGCAACCCCACGCCCAGCGCGCGCGTCGCCGAGATCATCGAGGATTTCCGCTCGCGCTCGAACATGCCCAAGCGCGAGATCAGCGATCAGGAAATCATCGAGCGCACGCTCTACACCATGGTCAACGAAGGCGCGATGATCCTGGAAGAAGGCATGGCGCAGCGCGCATCGGACATCGATGTCGTGTGGATCTATGGCTATGGCTGGCCGGTCTATCGCGGCGGTCCGATGTTCTGGGCTGGCCTTGAGGGAACACCCAAGATCGTCGAGGGCCTGAAGAAGCACGGTTTCAAGGTGTCGCCGTTGCTCGCGGAAAAGGCCGAGAAGAACGAAGGCTTTTGATCGCCCTGCCCTGCAAGAACGAAAAAGCCCCGCCGGAGCGATCCGGCGGGGCTTTGCTTTGGTTGGCGCTGTTCAGATTATGCCGCGCCGAGGATCGCATCCACGGCGGGCTTGTTTGCCGCGCTGACGATACCCTTTTCGCGGAGTTCCGTGCCAACCGGCTTGGCCGCTTCAAGATAGGTCGCGTCACCCGTCGACTGGTTCAGGCCGATAAGGCTCGAAAACTCGGCATTGGCCAGGTCCGCATTGGCAGGGTCAGTGGCACGACCTTCCTTTGCGATCGCCAGAGCCTGTTCGAAATGGGGCTTGGCAGCCATCTTGTCCTGCTTGGTCAAGTTGAAGTTGCCAAGGTTGACCAGGATGGCAACCAGCGTGTTACGGACGCCAGCATTGGTCTTGTCCGACTCATACACCTTCATCCATTGCGGAGCAGCTTCCTTGTAGAGCGGCGCAATGGCGTCGATCTTGCCGAGCGCCCCCTGCGAGTTGGCGGTAATGGTCAGTGCGCTGGCGAGAAAGCCTGCATTCTGGACGTTGGACGGATCGCGCGCAGCAATTTCGCGGATGGTCGGCAGCGCGGGTTCAAGCGTGGCAATGACCTGTGCATGATTGCCGGCAGCCTGGGCCTGCTGGGCAGCCGTGAAATCGGCAATAGCCTTGTTCTGCGCCTCGACCTGCTCAGGGGTCAGAGCGGGCGCAGCAGCTTGCCCACTGGCGGCAGGTGCAGCGGCGCCCTGCGCGATCGCAGGCGCGGCAACAGCTGCGGCAGACAGAAACAGGGCGGTAGCGGCAGATTTCAACATCGGAAAAATTCTCCTCAATGGGTACGGCGCAGCCCGGTCCGCAAGGACCACTTGACCCATCGAAACGGAAGGGCTGCTTAACCTGATAAAACGATGGCAACGTTTCAAAAACGCAGGTGCAGCGCCATCGTTCCGGCCTTAGCCATTGACAGTACAGCAAAACCGCCAGGCGGCGTCAAATGCGGCGCGACGATGGCTGCGCGCAGTGACAGCCTCGCCATCCGCGCCCCATAGCTCTTCCTGCCATAGTTCTTCCAGACAGATGGCCTGCCAGATTCGTTCGGAATCAAAGGCTTTCTCGGCCAGTGCCAGTGCCGCAACCAGCGAACCGCCAAGGCTTGTCAACGTGGAGAAAGCCGCGAGAGAAAACGCGTCCAATGCCATAACCTGCGCTCTCAGGCGGGACAGGCTGTGCGTCGATTGCGGTCGATGGATAATGCCTGCGACCCGGATCATGCTGATATCATAGCGATTTTCCGCCCAGCACAGGATGGGCTCCCAATCGCGCTCCTGCCTTTCGGCCAGGGGGTCACCCGGGTCTGCCCGGTAGCACAACGTGTCGGTTTCGCCATAGGCCGCAATGTCGTCGACAAATCGCGCGCGTTGCGGCGCGACCTGATCAATCGCGGCATTGGCAAAGCCGGTCAGGGGCATCGAGGCAATGACGATCTCGTCGCCCTGCGAACTCCATTCTTCTGCAATGGCATCGGCCATCGCCTGGCTCGGCACCACCAGCGGCGCACGCAGCGGTGTCCTGACCGGACGGTTGTCGAGCAGCAGCGCATGGCCGCCATCGACCGGCTGGGTGGAGACTAGGCTATAGAAACGTTTCATGCCGGTGCGTTCATTCGGAAGGAGGCGTTTTCCAGCGCTTGACGAGGAGCTGGGGCAGCACGAGGAATTCCACAATCCCCAGCGCGAGCAGTGCATAGCCCAGCTCGCCCGGCACCCCTGCGATCCGGCCATAGCTGATCGCTACTGCAAGCGCGATGGTCACGGCACCGCCCAGCCGCACGGCACCGATCATGAAGAACCGCGATCGGGCACGCCGGTCTTCCGGGCTCATTGCCTGCCCTCGACGATCTGATCGTAGAGCTGGTCCATGCTGAACGCAATCGAGGCCGCGCCCGCCGCCTCGAGTTCGTGCGCGTCATGATAGCCCCAATCGACGCCGATCGGGCGGACATTGGCCGCGACGCCCATCGCCATGTCGTAACTGGTATCGCCGATCATCACTGCGGCCTGGGCCTCGGCCCCGGCATCGCTCAGCGCCTCGAAGATCATCGACGGATGCGGCTTGGACGGGTGGCGGTCGGCGGTCTGCAGCGAGACGAAACGCTGCCTGATCCCGTGATGCGTCAGACACAGGTCCAGTCCGCGATCGGATTTGCCGGTCGCGACGGCGAGCAGCCAGCCCGCAGCATCCAGCCTGTCGAGCAGTTCGGGAAGCCCGTCATAGAGCGGCTCGTGCTGCAGCGTGCCGTTGCCGCGCAGCTCGTG
>CAXRCQ010000453.1:0-3424 GCA_964228845.1 Blastomonas sp. | reverse complement strand
CCTTGCGCCAGCGCGCGATCTGTTCCGCGCTGTTGAGCACCGGCACCGCCAGCCTTGCGCACGCCGCGCCCTCCTCGCCCGGTGCGATGCCGTGCAGCACCGCGAGCCGCGCCGGATCGACCTTTCCGGCCAGGGCCTGTGCCTCACTCCAATGGGCAACGAAAAACTCATCACACCCCGCTGCCGATAGTCGCCGCACGACCTCGCCAGCGCCAAGGCCATAGCCATCGGCCTTGACCGCCGCGCCCGCGCTCGCGCTGCCGCTCAACCGGTCGAGCGCGCGCCAATTGGCAACCAGCGCCCTGCCATCGAGCACCAGACGCATATTGGCCTGCAATGGATCGGCCTCAGCCAATATCTTCCTGTCCCGATGTTTCCGGCAGCCAGATCAGCGACACCGTGAACGCCATCACGACGACCGCTATCGTGTACCACAGCCCCGAATAGGCATCGCCCGTGCGCGCCACGATATATTGCGAGATATAAGGCAGGAAGCCGCCGAAATAGCCGGTGCCGATATGATAGGGGATCGACATCGAGGTATAGCGGATCTTGGCCGGGAAGAGCTCGACCATGATCGCGGCTACCTGGCCATAGGTCATCGCCGACAGTGCGACCATCAGCGCGACCGAGAGGATGATGAGCCAAGGCTGGCGCGAGGCCGGGTCGGACTTGTCGGGATAGCCTGCCTTTTCAAGCGCGGCCACATAGGCCTTGTCGTCATAGCCACGCACGACCGTACCGCCCACGCTGAGCACCACCGCATCGCCTTCCACCTTGGTATAGCTGATACCGCGCTTGCTGAGGAAATTGAGGGCCTTCGCACATTCGGTAGTCTGGGTGCGTTGCAACGCGTTGAACGGGCAATCGGGCATCGCAAGCGTCACCGGCGAGGTCTTGGTCGCCTGTTCAAGCGCCGGGTTGGCCGCCTGCGCCATCAGGTGGAACAGCGGGAACAGCAGCACCACCGTCAGTCCATAGCCGATCAGCAGCAGGCGCTTGCGCCCCACCCTGTCGGACAGCCAGCCGAAAAAGACATAGAGCGGCGCAGCGAGCGTTGCGCCCGCGGCCATGTAGAGCAGCGCATCCTCTTCGGCGACGCGCGCGGTGCCGGTGAGGAAATAGAGCGTGCCGAACTGCGATGTGTAGTAGATCACCGTCAGACCGGCGGCGACACCGAACAGCGCCACCATCACCCGCTTGATGTTGCCGGGATAGCGAAGGCTGTCCATGAACGGATTCTTGGACGTCGCTCCCGCCGCCTTCATCGCCTGGAAGACCGGGCTTTCGGACAGCTTCATGCGGATATAGAGCGAGATCGCTAGCAGCAGGATCGAGATCAGGAACGGCACGCGCCAGCCCCAGGCGTCGAAATCCTCAGGGCTCATCACCTTGCGCGTTGCCAGCACGCACATCACCGCGAGAAGGAACCCGCCCGCCACCGAGGCCTGGATCCAGCTGGTATACTGCCCCCGCTTGCCCGGCGGGGCATGCTCCGCGACATAGATCGCTGCGCCACCATATTCGCCGCCCAGTGCCAGCCCCTGCAGGCAGCGCAGCACCAGCAGCAACGCCGCCGCCCAGATGCCTGCGGTGGCGAAGGTCGGCAGCAGGCCGATCGAGGCAGTCGCCCCGCCCATCAGCGAGATGGTGACGAGGAACGTGTACTTGCGCCCGACCTTGTCGCCCAGATAGCCGAACAGCACCGCACCCAGCGGGCGCACGCCGAAGCCCGCGCCGAAGATCGCCAGCGAGGCGAGAGTCGCCGCAGTGGGATTGTCGGACGGGAAGAAGAGCTGGCCGATCAGCGTCGCCAGGATCCCGTAGACAAAGAAATCATACCATTCGAATACCGTGCCGAGCGAGGACGCGACGATCACCAGCCTGTCGCGGCTGGCATCGAATTCCTGCCCGTCTGCTGCAGCCGTTGCGGCCATCCAGCAATCTCCCCATCAGTCCCTAGGGGGTCAGTCTATGGCGAGGATTTCCAGCGCGATCAACTGGCGAACCGAGCGCGCGCCGCGCTTGTCCCCAGGAATGGCAAGCCGATAGGGGCCCGTTTCGCTATCAAGCGCCTTTCCGTCGCAGCGATCGGCCAGAATGATCTTGCCGTTGCCCAACCGCGGGTCGATCTCTCCCAACGAAAACAGCACCGCATAGCCGTCAGCGGCCCGCGCGATGATAGCCGTTCGCAAGGCTGACCCGCGCACGGACTCGCCCGAGGGGACGCCTGCCTTGGCCACCACATCGGCGAGCAACGGCCCTTCGCAGCGCAGCGTTTCGTCGTGATGCGTCAGGGTTACCTCCTGGCGCGGCAGGTCCGCGATCAGCTCGGGCGTGATGTCGATCCGCTGCGGCGCGCTGGCGGCCATGGCCAAGGCGCTCAGCAGGATCATCATTCCAGCTCCAAGATGACCGCGTCGACCGCCAGGCTGTCGCCTTCCGCCGCACTGATCGTCTTGACCGTCGCCGCCTTTTCGGCGCGCAGGATGTTCTCCATCTTCATCGCCTCGACGATCGCGAGCGGCTGGCCGGGCTGGACCTTGTCACCTTCGGCCACGTGGAGCTTCACCAGCAGGCCCGGCATCGGGCAAAGCAGGAAGCGCGAAAGATCGGGCGGCACCTTCTCGATCATGTGCCGGGCGTGCGCGGCGACATGCGCGGGCAGCACCTCGAAGCTGTGGGTCGCGCCGCGCGCGGTCAGCGCAAAGCCCGTGCGGGTGCGCTGCACCTTGACCGCCAGTTCGTCGTTTTCCTCCTCGTCGCCGAAATCGGCCACCGCGAGCCGATCGCCAGGGGTATAGCCCATCGACAGGTCGACCACCTCACCGTCGACGACGATCGCATCCTCGCTGACCGAGACTTCCATCGCGATATCGCCCTTGCGGACGCGCCATTCGGACGGCGGGGTCAGGCGGTTGCCGAGCTGATCGGAGACGCGCAGCGCACGATCGGCCTCTGCGGTGGCGATGAACGCCGCCATTGCCGCCAGACGCCGCAGCAATTCGGGCGAGGCCGGGGCGCCATGGAAGCCGTCGGGATATTCCTCGGCGATGAACCCGGTGGTGATGTTGCCCGAACGGAAGCGTTCATGCTGCATCAGCGCCGAGACGAAATCGAGATTGTGCCCCGGCCCTTCGATCTCGAACCGGTCGATCGCGGTGATCTGCCGGTCGATCGCATCGAGGCGCGTCTCGCCATAGGTGATCAGCTTGGCGATCATCGGATCGTAATGGATCGAGACCTCACCGCCCTCTTCCACGCCATCGTCGACGCGCACGCCCTTTTTCTGCTTGGGCGGATTGTAGCGGACCAGACGGCCGATCGAGGGGAGGAAGCCGCGCTAGGGCTCTTCGGCATAGACGCGGTTCTCGCCCGCCCAGCCTGTCAGCTTGATGTCGTCCTGGGTGAAGGCGAGCGGCTC
>CAXRCQ010000452.1:0-8698 GCA_964228845.1 Blastomonas sp. | reverse complement strand
ATGACCAATCTTCCCCAGACGACCATCCTCATCACCGGTGCCTCGAGCGGGATCGGCGAGGCCACCGCACGCGAACTTGCCGCAACTGGTGCCAAGCTGTTCCTCGGCGCGAGGCGGACCGAACGGCTCGCGCTGCTGGCGCAGGAGCTTGGCGAAAACGTTGGCTGGCATGCGCTCGATGTCGTCGATGCTGACAGCTTCGATGCCTTTGTCTCGGCCGCCGAGGCGCGCTTCGGCCGGATCGATGCCCTGGTCAACAATGCCGGCGTGATGCCGCTTGCCCCGCTTGCAGCGCGCAAGCGCGATGAATGGAAGCGGATGATCGACGTCAATATCCATGGCGTGCTCAACGGCATCGCTGCAGTGCTGCCGCGCGTCGCCGCGCAGCGGAGTGGGCACGTCATCAATGTCGCCTCGATCGCGGCGCACATCGTCGTGCCTGCAGCAGCGGTCTATTGTGGCACCAAGCATGCCGTCCGTGCCATCACCGAGGGATTGCGCCTTGAGCACGACGATATCCGTGCGACCCTGATCTCGCCCGGTGTCGTGGCGACCGAACTGGGCCATGATATCACCGATCCGGCAGTCGCTGAGGCGCTGGTCGAATGGCGCAAGCAGTCGCTCACCCCCGATGCTATTGCCCGCGCCGTGCGTTTCGCGCTCGAGCAGCCGGCCGGCGTCGACGTCAACGAAATCATCGTCCGACCGACCTCGGCGAATATGTAAGGAGAAAGAGCCATGCAGATGAAGCAACTGGGCACCGACGGCCCCTTGGTATCAGCGCTCGGTCTTGGGTGCATGGGAATGTCCGATTTCTACGGTCCGGCTGATCGTGACGAGAGCCTCGCAACCATCGCTGCCGCCGCCGAGCAGGGGATCACCCTGCTCGATACCGGCGACTTTTACGGCATGGGACATAACGAGATGCTGATCGGCGAGGCGCTGCGCAGCCTGCCGCGCGACCGGTTGACCCTGAGTGTCAAGTTCGGCGCACTGCGCGACCCGGCGCTCGGCTGGTTCGGCTATGATGCCCGTCCGGCAGCGGTCAAGAATTTCGCGGCCTATTCGCTCCAGCGACTTGGGGTGGAGTGCATCGACATCTACCGTCCATCGAGGCTCGACCCCGCGGTCCCGATCGAGGACACGATCGGCGCCATCGCCGAGCTGGTCGAGGCGGGCCATGTCCGCCATATCGGCCTGTCCGAAATGAGCGCCGAAACCATCCGCCGCGCGCATGCCGTACACCCGATCTGCGACCTGCAGATCGAGTATTCGCTGCTTTCGCGCGGGATCGAGGACGGTATCCTGGCGACCTGCCGCGAACTTGGCATTGGCATTACCGCCTATGGGGTGCTGTCGCGCGGCCTGATCAGCGGTCACTGGTCGAAAGACCGCAACACGGCGGACTTCCGAAGCGTCAGCCCCCGCTTTCAGGGCGATAACCTTGACCGTAATCTGGGGCTTGTCGAGGCGTTGCGTGCGATTGCCACCGAAAGGGGGGCTTCGGTGGCGCAGCTGGCGATCGCTTGGGTCGCAGCTCAGGGAAACGATATCGTTCCGCTGGTAGGGGCCCGGCGACGCGAACGGCTCGCTGAATCGCTGGGTGCGCTCGACGTGACGCTTACCGCAGACGAGCTTGCGAGGATAGAGCTCGCCGTACCACGCGGGGCTGCGGCGGGAAGCCGCTATCCCGATGCGCTGCTGCAGCATCTCGATAGCGAAAGCGGCGGCACCTAAGCCTGGTTCGGTATAGAGGGCGGTGACAAATCGAACGTTCCGCCCTCTCAGCTCAGTATCCGCCAGGCGTGACTTGCGTCTTGCTGCGTGGCGCCCTTGTTGAAAGCTGTCCGCAAGCTCGCTGTATGCCCGGGTGCGGGTACTCGATCGTTTGAGCTATATCGGACCTGGTTCAAGCCGCCCACTGACCGGGATCATGGTCCATGCCGATCAGGGCGAGGCCATGGGCGATGGATGTCAGCTCGTCGCCCGTCGCGATACGTTCTGCGCTGAATCTGCGTTCGAACAGCCTGGCGATGGCGGGGATGAGCGAGGATCCGCCGGTCAGAAAGACGCGGTCGATCTGGTTTTCGGATATGGCTGCCTTTTCGAGTGCGCTGTCCATTGCAGCTTCGATGCGCATAAGATCTGGCGCGATCCACTGTTCGAACTGGCTGCGTTCGACATCTGCGGCGATGTCGATGCCGCCGCCTTGGAACGTGAACCTTGCCGCCTCATTTTGTGACAGGGTGCGCTTGAGCTGTCCGACGGCATCGTACAGCGCGAAGCCCTGTTCGTTCTCGATCAGCGCGATCATGGTGGCGATCCTTTGCGGATCGACGGCATCGCGCTGCAGCCTGCGCAGCTCGTCGATCGTCTTGCGGCTGCGCATCATCGCAAGCTTCGACCAGTTTCCGAAATCCACGAAATGTCCGCCTGGAATATCGAGCAGTTTTCCGAACGACCTGTACTGCCCGCCCTTGCCGAGCAGCGGCAGCACCAGCCGGTCGAGAATGCGATAGTCGAACTGGTCGCCTGCAATGCCGATCCCGGCATGGCCGAGAGGCGTGCAGCGCCTGGGCGCCCCGGGCTCGGCTATGCCGACAACCGAAAAGTCGGTGGTACCCCCGCCAAAGTCTGCCACCAGGATCGTCGCCGGTCTGTCGAGCCGGCTGGCATAGCTGTGCGCGGCGCCCAGCGGCTCGTAGACATAATACAGCTCTTTGCCGAAACCCTCGAACATCAGGTCGTAGCGCTGGCGGGCCAGCCGATGGTCGGCGCGGGCCCCTGCATATTCCACGGGACGCCCGATAATGATCCGGTCCGGCAGCGACGCCGGGGCATCGCCTGCATGGTTTTCGAGATGCCTCAGAAACGTGCGGCCCAGATCCTCGAACCCATAAGGCCTGTTATAGATCAGGGTTCGTTCGAACAGCGGGCTTGCTGCCACGCTCTTGAACGACTGGATGAACCGGCAGTCGAGCGGCGACTGCAGATATTCCTCGATCGCCCAGGGTCCCGCTTCATGCGCAATGCCCTGCCATGCCCGCTCATCCTCCCAGAAGCACAGCGCCGACCTGAAGACGGCCGTGCTTTGGTGCACGTCTCCGAACCGGACAAGCTCGGTGCTGCCATCGCTATGGCCAAGCGCTGCGACCGTGTTTGTGGTGCCGAAATCGAGACCCAGAACAGGCTTTCCGGAACGGCTGGTCATCGTCTGGCCCTCGAATGTGCGGCAGCCGATGAGCCGCCTGATGCAGGGTGGCCGTCTGTGCCCGGCTTTCCGGAAAGGGGCAAGCTGCGCTTGCCTGTTCGCGTCTGCGGCGCGCGGTCGCGGGGCAGGGGCTGTGCAGGGCCGGGTGGCTGTTCGGTGACCGGGCGGTCAGCGCAGCAGCGAGAGGATCACGCTTGCGGGCCCCGCCAACGTCAGGATCGCAATGATCCAGAATTCCGTACGTGATACGGGTCTGTCATCGGGGTCGGGCCAGTCGCGGGGCATGGGCTGGGGCTTTCCTTCCGGCGTCAGAGCAGCAAGGGCGCGTCGGTCTTGCGGCGGGCCGACCAGGGGTCTTGCGTCCGTTCGACGTTCAGCCGCTCCGCAGGATACTGGCGCAGCAATCCCATGGCTTCCGCGGCTGGCGCATGCAGCCAGCGGTCATGGTCCCCTGGCTCCAGGATCACCGGCATGCGGTCATGGATATGCCACAGCTCCTGCGTCGCATCCACCATCACCCCCGTATGGCAATTGCCCCATTCGTCGCTCGGTCGCCACAGGCCTGCCCAGGCTGCCAGCGGCTGGTCGGTCACGCTGATCCAGGTCCTCGTCATCCGACCCGGCTCGCCTTCGGCCTCGGCAAAGGCTGTGAACGGGATCAGGCAGCGATAGGCGGTGTCGGTGAACCATCTCTTCCACATGCCATGGGCCGACATCAGCTTGTCGTCGCGCGCATTGTTGACCGGATTGGGCTTGTTGGGACGGCCCGTCTTCTTGTTCACCGAATGCCTCGGAAAGCCCCAGGTTATCGCCTCGAGCCTGCGCTGCCCTTCCTCCTCGCGCACCACGAAACCCTGATAGCCGGGATAGACATCGCCGGGCGAGGCATTGGTGTTCCTGTCGGTCAGCGCAAAAAAGGCCTGGGCCACATCGTCGAGCGATGCCTTGAGCGTGACAAGATTGCACATCCGGTAATCTCCCTAGGCCTGTCCCGCGTGACTGCCGTGCCCGAATTCCCTTCCAGCTGATCGTAACACTCGCCGATAAAATGCTGAATGTCCACTGGATCACCCGGGGCTTCGTTATCGATCTGGCCAGGGTCCAGGGTCGATCTTTTCGGCGATGCCCCGGTTGCGCTTCAGCTGCGGAACCTGCTCACCGCCCGCTTCCATTCGCGTTCGGGCGGGAAGGCGAGCTCGATATCGTTCTGGCTCTGCTGGACAAGCTCGAGGCGGAGCGGACGAATGCGCCTGCGCTTGTTGAGGCTGCATGTGCGGCACCAGAAACGGCCCCTGGCAGGCTCAAGCCGGTCGTCCCACATTCGCTTGTGAAAATGCCACCACAGGCCATGCGGATTGAAACTCGCCTGGTGCCCGCAGGCACAGACCGGCCTGACCGCATAATTCCAGGCCGCCGCCTCGAACAGGGACGTCGCGCGGCGCATGCCGTCTCTTGTCCAGCCGCCCATGTCACAGATCCTGCTCGGGGCTATCGTCCCTTGTGGGCTGGATTTGGGACTGGACCAGCGCGTCGGCAATCGTGCGGGCCAGCTCGCGCGCAGCGTCGTCGCGAATGTGCCGGGCAGGGGCTGTGATGCCGACACGCGCCCAGCCCGGGGCGGCGAGAATTGCGCTGGCCATGTCTTCGACGTCGAATCGGATCATCTGCTTATAAGAACAAACATGGAACAAATTCGCAAGCGTGGTTGCAGGGTGATGTGGTCTTTGAAGGTGGCACCCTCGGTGGGTGAGCTTTTTCGGATACTCGCTCAGGCGCCATATTCTGTCTCACGGGATGCCGCCTGCCTTGCGCTGCCAAGCCCCGCCGGGCTAGCCAGGATCATGTCGCTTTTTCTGCTCCTTCTGTCCGCTGTTCCTTCCGGCCAGAGCTTCGTCTGCACGCCGGTCGCCGTCTGGGATGGCGACGGTCCGATCTGGTGCGCCGAAGGTCCGCGCGTACGTCTGTCCGGCATCGCTGCCCGCGAAACCGATGGCAGCTGCAGTCCGGGACATCCCTGCCCGAAGGCGGACGCAAAGGCGTCGCGCGATCATCTGGTGTCGCTTGTAGGCACGCCCACAGGCACGAACTCCACCGGTCATGTGCTGGTCAAGGGACCCGCGATGCGCTGCGTCTCGAAAGGCGGGGCAGGGGGCAACCGTACCGCCGCCTTCTGCACATCGCCGCGCTCGGGCGACCTCTCATGCGCGATGGTCCGCGATGGTTTCGCTGCGCGCTGGAACCGATATTGGGGAAAGCATCGCTGCAACTAAGCTGGCGAGGAGCGGCCATGCATGGCATCCTGTGCTCGAGAGAGACAGATGATTTCCCGCCTGTTGCCAGTCGCTGTGTTTCCATTGGCCGTTACGGCCTCGATGGCACTTGCCCATCCCGGAAGAACGGCCGCCGACGGATGCCATAACGATCGCAGGAACGGCGGTCGGCATTGCCATGGCGGCTCGGTTCGGAATGCTCCGCCTGCAACATCGCCGCAACGGCTGTCCGGTGATGTCTGGTTTCCCAACTGCGCCGCAGCCCGCGCCGCCGGAGCTGCACCGGTACGCCGCGGTTCGCCGGGCTATGGAAGACATCTCGATCGCGATGGCGACGGCATCGGTTGCGAATGATATGCCCGGACTTGGTCCATGACATTCTTCCAGCTACCAGCCTGCTCGCTCATGTCGATGATGGCCCCACATGACGGATGAGCAGCACCTTTGGGCATGCGCACTGGCGGTCGAGAAGCGCTTCGGCGACCATGCGCCGCTCCATGTGGCCGAGCGGATCGGTGAACTGGCCCTGGCCGGCGATGCCGAAGGGGTCGCAATGTGGCAGGCCATCGCAGCCCGGCTGGACAGGCTGCGGCAGGGCGGCCTGCCGGGGGGAGGGCGGACATGCCTCGCCTACTGCAAACTGACCGTCGATCTTGTGGCAATGGCAGCATCTGTCTCCCTCTTGCCCGGGACCACGCCACTCTTTCCGCCTTTTGAGCGACCTGCTTGCCTTGGCCGTCAACCCCGTTCGGGGTTCGCCCTCGCGTTTCGCTCGGTGACGGCGGCGCGCGGCCCCTCCTGCCGGCGTCATCGGGGATGGTCCCCGAGCAACTGAAGGAGACTTAACATGGCCACCATCGCAAACCTCACCGTCAAGGCAGACGGCAGCTTCGAAGGCACGCTCGCTACCCTCAATGTCACCGCGCCGATCGCCATCATTCCCAACGGCCGCAAAGCCAAGGACAGCGAACCCGATTATCGCATCGTCAGCCGCAAGAACGGCTTCGAGCTCGGCGCCGGCTGGAAGCGCTTCTCGCAGAACACCGGCGCGGAATATGTCTCGGTGTCGCTCTCGGCCCCCGAATTCGGGACCATCTACGGCAACATCGCCAATGCGCCCGGCGACGATCCGATGAAGAAGGTCATCATCTGGAATCCGCCGAGCTGAACCAGGGGCAGCCACCGCCACAGGCGGGGGCTGCCTTCCCGTCAGATTAAACACCGAACTTGCTAGCGTTCAGCGCGTTCGACATGGCAGCAGCCGACCAGGGTCGGTCGTTCGCTCGCTGAAAAACGAATGGCCGCTCCTGCCGAAACCGGTTATCCGCGCGCTGCGAGGCCGTCTGGCGATCACGCTCTGCGATCCGACCGCTTCAGTGATATCCATTTTCTCTGAGGGGCGGGCGCATCGCTTGCGTATAGAACACGTGCAACACGGAGATTGCCTGTGTCCGAACTTGATTCATCCCTGCGACAACTCGCAAGCTTGCCCGTTCCTGCGGGCCTCGAGCTGATTGACGATGCAATTATCGCAGGGTTTGCCGCGCAACGCCGCGAAGCATCGTTTGGCAAGCGCGCGACATTCTTAGCTGGGGCCTTTGCTTTGTTGCTGGGCCTGACCACCGGTGGGCTTGTGACCGGGCCGCCTGCACAGGCGCAGGGGATCGCGACGTTTCCCTCCGACAATCCTCTCGCACCCTCGAATCTTCTGGATGTTCATCCGTGACGAGACCTGCGTGGTTGGCTTTGCTCATCGTGGTCGCCTTCACTGCCGCGCTTGCGGGAACCTTTTTGGGTCAGAAGTTGCTCAACAATGGCAGGCAAAGCGAGACTGAGCTACATGCACTGCTGCACGGCGACCTCGACCTGGACGCAGCGCAAGCGGCGAAGATCGAGGCAATCGAGCAGCGTTTTGCGACACGCCGCAAGGCGCTGGAGCTCGATATGAGGGCGGCTAATGCGCATTTGGCCGAAGCCATGGAGGCCGAGCACGGCTACGGCCCCGAAGTCACAGCAGCCGTCGATCACACACACCACGTCATGGGCGAGATGCAGAAGCAAACGCTCGAACACCTCTTCGAAATGCGCTCCGTTTTGAGGCCCGATCAGGCCGCAGCATTTGACCGGGCTGTGACCAAGGCTCTCGCCCCCGATACGAAGTGAGCCTCCCGCTTGCCGAGGGGAGCGATGCCGAGGTGGTGGCACTGGCGCTCATGGGACGGCAAGATGCCTACCGGGAGCTGCTCGCCCGCTACCGCGAGCCGATCTACCGCTTTATCCGTGCTTCGACCGGTGACGCGCAAGAGGCTCTCGATCTTACACAGGACACCTTCATTGCCGCATTTTCGGCACTTGATCGTTACGATCGTTCACGGCCGATTTTGACCTGGCTCAGGCGGATTGCGCTAAACAAATGCCGCGATTGGGCACGCAGGCGCCGGCTGCGCACGATGCTGTGGCGCACAAAGCCGATTGACGCGGCCCATGAGGTGCCGGACGATGCTGTCGCGCCAGACGTGCAGACGGCCGACCGCGCTGAGCTCGCGCGGGTCAATGCAGCAATAGTGCGACTTCCGGCACGCCTGCGCGAAACCCTGATCCTGCGCACCATCGAGGGCCTTGGCCAGGCCGAGACAGCCGAAGCGCTTGGCATCAGCGAAAAGGCGGTCGAAACCCGGCTTTATCGGGCCCGCAGCAAGCTCAGTGAGCTTTTGGCAAACGAGGGTGGGCGAAAGAAATTTTGAGGGGTGTGCCGCGCTCATGCGTAATGCTGGGTATGGACCATTTGACACTTTCACGCCGTCACCTGCTTTCAGGGCTGGGAACCGTCTCCGCTCTCGCCGCCATGCCTGCCTGGGCGCAAGGGCATTCGATCCACCGCATGCGCGGCGGCTCGCCGATCCGTGTGGGCTTCGACGAGGTTTCTGGCGCAGCGATCGATCTCACTGTCGGCCACGGCCCTCGGACGGTACAGGGGCGCAAGGGGCACGGGATCGCAGTCAACGGCTCGGTACCTGGGCCGCTGATCCGAATGCGCGAGGGGCAGAATGTCCGCCTCAACGTCACCAATACGCTCGATACTGATACTTCGATCCACTGGCACGGGCTGCTCCTGCCGTTCCACATGGACGGTGTGCCTGGCATCAGCTTTCCAGGCATCAAGCCGGGGCAGACCTTCACCTATGAATTCCCGATCCGGCAGTCAGGCACCTATTGG
>CAXRCQ010000451.1:0-3912 GCA_964228845.1 Blastomonas sp. | reverse complement strand
CAGAAGCAGCACGCGCGTGGCGGCGCTCGTTATGCTGTACATGCGGGTCGAATAGCCGATGGTCTGCGCCACCGGCTCCCCCGCAAGCTCGGCAATGCGTTCGGCTGCAGCGCGGGCGGCAAGACGCCGGGGGGAGAGCAGCAGGACCTGGCCGGTGCACCAGGACTGGTCGAGCAGCGCGGGTGCAACGGTGGTGGTCTTGCCTGCACCGGGGGGCGCGACGAGCACGGCATTGGGAACTGCGGCGAGCGAGGCCAGCAGGTCCGGCAGGACAGCATATATGGGCAGTTCAGCCATCATTGCCCCCTATCCGTTTGTCCCGAGCGAAGTCGAGGGACGTGATCGCGGACGGTCGTCCAAGCAACCCTCCAACTCGCTCGGGACAAGCGGGACTGGATCAAGGATCAGGCGTAAACCCCGAGCCCGAACCGCTGCCTGAGCGCCCAGCGACCCACCATGAGCACGGACACGACCGCCAGCCCTGCGGCCAGCCCGATCCACACGCCGACGCCATCCCAGCCCAGCCGGAAGGCAAAGAACCAGGCGGTTCCCACGCCGACGACCCAATAGCCGAACGCCGCAAACAGCATCGGCCAGCGCGTGTCCTGCAGGCCGCGCAGCACCCCGGCGCCGACCGCCTGCACCGCATCGACCAGTTGGAAGATCGCGGCGACCAGCAGGAAGCTCAGCGCGAGCGCAAAGGCAGGCGCAGCGCTCGCGTCTGCAGGATCGATGAACAGCGCGACCAGGGCATCGGGGATCGACGCCATGATCGCCGACATCAGACACGCCGCCAGCACGCCGAGCCCAAGAGCCGCCCATCCCGCCCGCGCCGCCGCTTCGGCATCGCGCGCGCCATGGTGGAGACCGACGCGCACCGTTGCCGCCTGGGAAAGGCTGAACGGCACCATGAAGGCAAACGATGCGATCTGGATCGCGACGGCATGGGCCGCAAGCGAATCGCGGCTGATAAGCCCCATCAGAAAGGCTGCAGAGCTAAAGATCGCGACCTCGAAGGCGAAGGTGACCGCGATCGGCAGGCCCAGCCTGAACAGCGCCCGATAGCGTGCCCAATCAGCCACCCAGAAGCGCCCGAAAAGCCGGTAGCGGCGGAAGCCACGAACCTGAGTGACGACCAGCGCCATCACCGCGAACAGGGTGCAATTGGCGATCAGATTGGCGATCGCCGCACCCTTGAGGCCAAGCTCGGGAAATCCGAGATTGCCGAAAACCAGCGCCCAGCAGGCGACGAGATTCATCGCCACACCGCACAGCGTCACGAACACGCCCCAGATCGGCCGCTCGAGCGCGGAAACATACATGCGCAGCACGAATTGCAGCAGCCAGGGCAGCAGACCCCACATCGCGATCCGCATGAACTGTCCGGCATCGCGCGACAGGTCCGGCTGCTGCCCCATCAGCAGGAACAGCTGTTCGGCGTTCCACAGCACCGCCCAGATCGGCAGGCAGACTGTCAGCGCTACCCACATGCCCTGCCGCACCGTTCTGCGGATATCGCGCACCGAGTGCTTGCGCCGCCCCCGTTCCGCCGCGATCATCGGCGAGGCTGCGGTCATCAGCCCCATGCCGAAGGTGCCGCAGGCGAAATAGAGGTTCACCGCGAGCGCCGCCGCCGCCAGCGCCTGCACGTCGTAACGCCCCAGGATGATCACCTCGGTCGTATGGATCGCCATCTGCGCGAGATTGCCGAGCACCAGTGGCCCAGCGAGCAGCAACAGCGCGCGGATTTCGGCAGCATAGCCACCGGTTCGCGCCTGGGCGGGTCCCATAGAAGATGGATCGACGGTCAGCACCGCGCTCGCTTTCCCGTCCTGTCGGAAATCAAATTCGGGCCGATTAACGCTGGCTCTGGCGCTGCCAGTAATAGCCGCCAACCAGCGCGGCAATGGTAATCACATTGCCGACTATGGCGATGGCGAGAAACAGGTCCTGCATCATGGTACGAATTTCTCACATTTTCTGAGCACTTGCAACTGTCGTGCAGCCAGTGCCCGGCCTTCTGCCTCGGTGAGATAGGGGGTCGGCCTCTCGTCTGCCAGAAAAACATAGGCCTGCTGGCAGACCATCGCCTGTCGGCTGGCAGCATTCCCTTCGCCCGATCCGAGATAGCCAAAAATCGCCGCCCCGATCACGCCCAGCAAGGTTGTTACCGCCCCGAACAAAGCGATAGGGTTCCAAGAATTTCCGGACTGCGAACTGCGATCGAGAGCTCGCTTCAGCTCTTCAATTTGCGTGCGCAGCTCCTGATTCTGCACCTCGAGTTCTTCCAGCCGTTGTCCCTGCGGGTCTCGGGCCGGAGCGTCGTTCACGACCTAATAGCCCCGCGCGATGGCGAATTCGACCGTTTCGATCAGCGCCGCCTTGGCCTTGCCGTTGGGGAAGCCCGCGATGGCGTCGATCGCGCGCTGGCCGAAATGGCGAGCGCGGTCGAGCGTCAGGTCGATGGCATTGTGCTGGCGCAGCAACTCGGTCGCATGCGCCAGATCCTCGTCCGAGGTGCGATGGCCGATGATCGCCGCTTCCCAGAACTTGCGCTCTTCCGGCGAGCCGTGGGCATAAGCCAGGATCACCGGCAGCGTCACCTTGCCGTCGCGAAAATCGTCGCCCACGCCCTTGCCCATGGTCGCGGCGTCCGAGACATAATCGATCGCGTCGTCGACACGCTGGAAGGCAATGCCCAGGTTGCGCCCATAGGCATCGAGCGCCAGCTCGACCGATTCGTCACGCTCCGCCACCACTGCGGCGATGCGGCAGGCGGCGGCGAACAGCGCTGCGGTCTTGGCTCCGATGATCGCGAGATAGCGTTCCTCGCTGGTCTCGATCTGGCGCTGCGCGGTCAGCTGATCGACCTCGCCCTCGGCGATGATCGCCGATGCGCCCGACAATATCTTGAGCACCTTGAGCGAGCCGTCCTCGACCATCAGCTCGAACGATCGGCTGAACAGGAAATCACCGACCAGCACGGTAGCGGGATTGCCGAACACGAGGTTCGCGGTCTTCTTGCCCCGGCGAAGGTCGGAGCCATCGACGACATCGTCGTGCAGCAGCGTTGCGGTGTGGATGAACTCGACCGCTGCGGCGAGCTTGTGATGGCGCGCACCGGGATAATCGAGCAGCCGCGCGCAGGCGAGCGTCAGCATCGGTCGCATCCGCTTGCCGCCACCGGCGATCAGATGTCCGGCCAGCTCCGGGATCAGGGGAATCTGCGACTGCATCCGGTCGAGGATGACGCTGTTCACCGAATTCAGGTCTTGCGCCACCAGCGCCATGATCGGATCGAGGCTGGGAGCGGCGGCGGATGCGCCGCCAAGGCGGCCAATCTGGTGAACAGTCGCGGTCATGGGTTGCGATGTGGCAATCTGCATGGCTTAAGGCAAGCGCAAAGCGCAGCCATGACAAAGGTCTGCGCGAATCTGGCAAGGGCATGAGAGTTATGGCGCAAGATCCGGTTCTGGCCGCATTTCGGCAGAGCATCGACAATATCGATGCCGCGCTCATCTTCATGCTGGCCGAGCGGTTCAAGATCACCAAGGCGGTGGGCGAGTACAAGGCGAAGACCGATTTGCCGCCCGCAGACCCGGGCAGAGAGGAGGAACAGATCGCGCGGATGAAGCGGCTTGCGGTCGATGCCGATCTCGATCCCGAATTCTCGGAAAAATTCCTCCGGTTCGTGATCGACGAGGTGATCCGGCATCACGAAAAGATTCGCGACCAGGGCTGATACCCTGGTGGTCCGATTCTGACATTCAATACCGCGTGAAGCCAGGCTGTGCTCGAATGTCAGAATCTCTTCGGACCACTAGATCTTATTGATTCTAGTGGATTTTACGATTTTGACATTTGCAGACCCAACCCAGCCGCAAGGGGATGCACATGTCAAAATCAATCCAC
>CAXRCQ010000450.1:0-2795 GCA_964228845.1 Blastomonas sp. | reverse complement strand
GCATGGCGAGCACGAGATGGACGTCTGAGCGCGATCAATCGACGACGCGCACCAGCGTTCGTTCGAGCGGGGCGAGGACGCCCGACAGTTCGTGGCCGCGCTTGAGGACCGCACCACCTTCGCCGACCAGCGCCCATTGGCCCTGTTTGCGGCGCAGCGCGGGACGCTTCTCGATGCGATATTCGGGCCGTTCGGTCGCCCGGCGGAACGCGGAAAAGACCGCTGCGTCGCGGCCGAGGTCCATCGCATAGTCGCGCCACAGCCCGGCAGCGACCATGCGACCGTAGAGATCGAGAATGCGGCCGAGCTCTTCGCGGTCGAACCCGACCTGGCCCGGTGCTCCCGGCACCGGAAAGAGCGAAACGTTGCCGCCGACGCTCAAGCAGCGGTTCCGCTATCGCGATCGGGCTCGGCGGGGCGAGCCGCACGCCGCGCCTCGTCGCGCTCGTCAATCAGCTGCGCAATCCGTTCCTGCATCTGGCGGATCTCGCACTGGAGCAGTTCGAGCTTCTGCGTGTTGGGGTCGAAGGTCTGGCTGCAAGGCGTGCCATACTGCACGAACCCGCGCTGCTTTTCGGCCGCATCGACCGGAGTCGGACGCGCCGGAATGCCGACCATGACCGATCCGGGGGCAACATCCTTGGTCACCACGGCATTCGCACCGACACGAGCGCCCTTGCCGACGGTGACCGGACCCAGAATCGCAGCACCCAGACTGACGATGACGTCGTCCTCGATCGTCGGATGGCGCTTGCCGCCCACGCCATCTGTCGGGTTGCGCCCGCCCAGCGTCGCGCCCTGGTAGATCGTGACGTTATCGCCAATCACCGCGGTCTCGCCGATGACGACAAAGCCGTGATCGACGAAGAAGAACCTTCCGATCTCGGCTCCAGGGTGAATGTCGATCGCCGTGAGAAAGCGGGAGATGTGGTTGACCAGGCGTGCGAGGAAATAGAGCTCGCCCTTGAACAGCCAGTGGGCCACGCGGTGCAGGCCCAGCGCCAGCACGCCGGGATAGAGCAGGATTTCCCAACGCGAGCGGGGCGCAGGGTCGCGCACACGGATCGAATCCAGATATTCGCTGAGTGCGCTGAACATGCGCCATCCCTTTATAGCCGACTTTGCGCCTAGATAGACCCTGGCCAGCGCTTTTACCAGTGGAGGCGTCAGATTGTGGTGGCGCGAAGCCCAAGGAACTGGGCAAGACGGCGAAGTCGACGCTCGACAACTTCGCCCATCAGCGCCTTGTCGCGCGGCTCAAGCACCAGTTCGAGCGCATCGCCATTGCGCTGCAGCCTTGACCGTCGCAGCACATCGTGCGTGCCGGCGGCAAGTCGCTGCGCAAGCCGCATCGCCAGCCCCCAACCGATCGCGCGGTTCAGCATGGCTTCGGACGCCACATGCCGGTCGAGCGGGAATGGCCGCGACCCCCCGCCGAAATTGGTGTACAGCGCCTGGCCGATCATCGAGCGACCGATGACGTCTATCCCCACCCAATTGCCGTGCAGCGCGATTTCCAGCCCGCGTTCGGCGCGGAAATCAGGGCTTGCCTGCCAGGCGACGTCGGACAGGTGACAGGCCGCCATCAGCCAGCGCTGCCATTCGGGCGCATCGTCGGCGAAGACGCGCGCAATCCAGTCGAACAACGGTTGCGCATCCTCGCCGAAGCGCGACTGCAACTGGCCGAAGCGGTCCGTCGCGACCAGCAGGGGATCGCGCTGGCGCACTTCCTGGTCCATTCGCGCATAAAGCAGCCCCTCGCGCAGCCCAAAGGACGAGAGCACGAAGGCGCTGGGCTTGATGTGATCGCGCATCAGCCGCAGCAGCGCGATCGCATCCGGCAGCGTCTCGATACGCGACGGGGCGAGCCCCGTGGCCTGGCGCAGGGCATCCTTGTCCATGCCGCGAAAGCCGGCCAGCACCTTTTCGGGCCGCGCGACATCAATGCGGTATTGATGCAGCACCTTGAGCGGATAGGCGGTCAGGTGCATGTCGAGCCGCCCGAATGCGCGCCACGAACCGCCGACAAGATAAAAAGGCTTGCCCGGATGCGCGGAGAGCCAGGGATAGGCCGCCACCATCTTTCTGAAGGTGCGTGACAGAGCGGTCGAGTCGCCGCGCCGGATAGCCGCCGCGCGCAGGACGCCAAGCGGCAGCGTCGCCGTCTCGAGCACCTCGCCGCCCCGTATCAGAGCCAGATCGAGACTTCCGCCGCCCAGATCGCCGACAATCCCATCGGCATCGGGGATCGCGGAGAGTACCCCCATGCCCGCCGTGCGCGCCTCGTCGTCGCCCGACAAGATCGTGATGTCGAGCCCGAGCGCTTCGACCTTGCGGGTGAATTCCTCGCCATTGCTGGCATCGCGCACGGCTGCGGTCGCGACGCAGACCGTCTCATCGACGTCCATCTCGCGCGCGACGATGCGGAAGCGCTCGAGCGCCTGAATGGCGCGCGTCATGGACGGGCCATCGATGGCACCGGTTTCGGCCAGCGATCGGCCCAGCCCTGCCATCACCTTCTCGTTGAAGATCAGCGCCGGATTGCGGCGCGGACCCGAGAACACCACCAGGCGCACCGAGTTCGACCCGATATCGATGATCGCGGTGCGATAGAGGTGAACGGGCTGGTTCTGCTTGCGGACGAAGAAATTCATGGCTCCTGGCCGTTCAATCCGGTTTCGCGGTGCGGCGGTGGAGGCTGAGCTTGGGCACGTCCTCGCTGTTCTTCAGCGCCGTTCCGCGCCCCGACAGCGACGGGTTGATCATGAAATAACGATGCAGGTTGAACGGCTTGT
>CAXRCQ010000449.1:0-7959 GCA_964228845.1 Blastomonas sp. | reverse complement strand
CGCTGGCGGCCAAGCTGCCCAATTGCGTGGTGCTTTCGGATGCGGGCAACCATGCCTCGATGATCGAGGGCATCCGCCACAGCCGCGCCGAATGCCACAAGTTCAAGCATAACGATCCGCAAGATCTCGACCGGCTGCTCGCCGGTATAGCGCCCGGCCGTCCCAAGCTTGTCGCGTTCGAGAGTGTCTATTCGATGGACGGCGACATCGCGCCGATCGCGGAGATTCTCGATGTCTGCGAGAAGCACGGCGCGATGAGCTATATCGACGAGGTCCATGCGGTGGGGCTCTATGGCCCGCGCGGCGGCGGCATTGCCGAGCTCGAAGGCCTGATGGACCGGATAACCGTGATCGAGGGCACGCTCGGCAAGGCGTTCGGCGTGATGGGCGGCTATATCGCTGCCTCGGCAGCCTTGTGCGATTTCGTGCGCAGCTTTGCCAGCGGCTTCATCTTCACGACGGCGCTGCCGCCCGCGCTCGCTGCCGGTGCCACGGCCAGCATCCGCCATCTCAAGGCGAGCCAGATGGAACGCGCGCGCCACCAGGAACGCGTCGCCAAGGTGCGCAAGCGGCTGGACCTGATGGGCATTCCCCATCTCGACAATCCCAGCCATATCATTCCGGTGATGGTGGGCGATCCGCACAAGTGCAAGCGGATCAGCGACTGGTTGCTGGAAAATCACGGCATCTATGTGCAGCCGATCAACTATCCCACCGTGCCCAAGGGGACCGAGCGCCTGCGCATCACCCCCTCGCCGGTGCACAGCGACGGCGATTGCGACAAGCTGCTCCACGCGCTGAGCGACATCTGGTCGCAGTGCGAACTGGCGCGGCGGGCCGTAGCGGCCTGAGCGCCCGTTGAAGCACCCTGTTCTCCGGCGAAAGCCGGAGCCCAGGGCGAAATGGCACTGCATCAGCTCTGGATTCCGGCTTTCGCCGGAAAACGAGTTACAAAAAAGGCCGCTCCCGAAGGAGCGGCCTTTCGTGTTTCGGCGCAAGCCGCGATCGGATCGATCAGGGCTGCTGCAGATAGGCGATGAGGTCGGCGCGCTTCTGCGCATCGGGAATCCCGGCGAACACCATCTTGGTGCCGGGGATCACGCGGGCAGGCTTTTCCAGATACTGGAACAGCTTTTCCGGGGTCCAGGTGATGCCGCTGTTCTTGTTGGCGGGCGAATAGTTGAAGCCTTCGACCGTACCGGCGGTGCGGCCGACAACGCCGGCGAGCGACGGGCCGACGCGATTCTGGCCGGCTTCCTTGACGTGGCAGGTCTTGCACTGGATGAAGACCTTCTCGCCTTCGGCGGCGTTGCCGGTGAAATCGGCCAGCTTCTTGCCGTCGAGCGTATCGGTATTGTCCGCAGCGGGAGCCTCGGCGGCAGCCGGGGTCGCGGCGGGGGTTTCGGCACCGGCGTCAGCGGCCGGAGCGGCGGCTTCTTCTTCGGCCTTGGGGGTTTCGCTGCCACCCGAGCAGGCGGCCAGCATAGCAACGCCAGCGAGGACGCCGGCATAGCGCAGTGCATTCATTCTGGACATGAACTCTCCTCTTGCTCGGCGACATTCGCCCTGAAGCAACGGTCAATATAGACGAGCCGGACCCGTTGAAAAGTGGGGAAGGCTGGGGATGAACGCTAGATGAAGAAAAATGTTCACGGAAAATGGCATTCGGCGTGAAAATTCGTCCGTTTTCTGGGCGTCCGCGCCGGATCGCCCTTTCCCAGCGCCGGGAAGAGACAGGCCTGTCACCTGAATCAGTGCGCGAGGCGTTGAAGGGCCATGGGGGCGCTCGAAGGAGACGAACGATGAGCAAGCTGATCCGAAATGTCCTGGCAGGCACGCTGCCGCTGGTGATCCTGGCTCTGCCCGCCCAGGCCGGAACGCTGCGCACGCCGCCCGTGCGCGACAGCGCGCATGCGCCGGTGATCCGCACCGAGCCGGTTCAGGGCATCTATAACCAGTCCTGGTACAATTATGTCGCCGATATCAACGAGGCCGACAAGGAACTGACCAGCGATCTCAAGCGCGCCACCGATCGCGAGGACCGCGCCGATGCGTGGGAGGAATATGAGGTCGAATTGGCCGATGCCGACAAGGATTATGTCAAGGAGATGCGCAAGCGCGGGTACAAGGTCAGCCGCGTGACCGTGCTCGCCTATAACGATTGATGGAACCGCGGCCCGTCCCGCAGCTTCGGGACGGGCCGTCAGGATGCCATCCAGAAGCCCCGGCGATACCATTTGGTGATGATGTACTTCGTGCCTGCGGTCACCGGATTGCCGCTGTGCAGCAGATAGGGATTGGGCGCACCGTCCGGGGCCATGTTGTTCCAGATCAGCAGCATGCCGGTGCGTGGCAGCATCTTGAACGACAGCTGCGGGAATTCGGTCTCGCCGCCGCCCTCGGGTTCGTTGAGGAACACCATCGCCGTCCAGCTGCGCTGCCCGCCCGCCAGCTTCTCCTTCTGCCAATAGGGCTGGTCGGTATGGAAATAATCGTGATGCGGCTTGAACTGCTGGCCTTGCGCATAGCGCTGGCCCTGCAGCGTCTCGCCCCGGCGCGGATCGATTCCGGTCAGGCCGCAGATGCGGTCGTCGATGCGCAGCACATCGGGATGCCAGCGGTCGAGATTGCAGCTGTAACTGGTGCGGAAGTCGCTCTGGTCGCTGGTCCCGGCGCGATAAAGCTCTGAAGGAATTGCATCAGCATCGATCATGCGGATCAGATCCGCGCATTCGGAGCGGCTCAGGAAATCCTGATAGCAATAGACCTGCATCGGCACCTTGACAT
The DNA here is from genome assembly GCA_964228845.1 of Blastomonas sp. GTDB lineage: Bacteria > Pseudomonadota > Alphaproteobacteria > Sphingomonadales > Sphingomonadaceae > Blastomonas. The sequence continues at coordinate 5,172 of CAXRCQ010000449.1, read as the reverse complement.
CGTCGAAGGTGATGCGCTGGACTGAGGGATGCGCATCGAGCCTGGCACCCACGTCGCGCCCGATGGCAGCCAGCTCGCGGCGATGGAGAAAATCGCGGATCATGGCCTCGGGATGGCGTGCCGGAGTGCGGGCTGTCAAGCCGCCGACGGCCCTGGCAAGGAAAGACCCGCCGGATCGCTCCGACGGGTCTTGCACAGGTCGCAGCATGCGCGCGTGCAGCTTACCAGAAAAAGTCGTTGATCACATCCACAACCTGACCGGTATAGATATCGACGAGCAGCACGTCGCCATAATAGCGGACCCAGCGATACTGGCCATAAGCCGGCGGCAGACGATAGGCCCAGGGATCGTTGATCCAGAAGCTGCTGGCAAAGAACGGCGCGCCCAGCGTGAAACCTATGCCGATGCGGCGATAGTTCCAGCCGCGCACCGGCGGATAATATCGTCCGACATTGAAGAACGCGCGATTCTGGTTGCGCCAGCCATACCAGTCATAGCGCCGGTCGTTGCGCCAGCCGCGATCCCAGCCCCGACCACGGTTGCCCCATCCCCGATTGTCCCAGCCGCGTCCGTTCCAGTCTCTCCCGACATAACCGCGCCTGTCCCAGTCGCGCCGGTTGTCGCGGAAGTCGCGGCGGTCGTCGCGCCGGTCGGCCCGGAAGTCGCGGCGGTCATCGCGCCGGTCGCGGCGGAATTCGCGCAGATCGCCGCGCTGGTCACGGCGGAAATCCTGCCGGTCATCGCGTCGGTCAGCACGAAACTCGGGCCGGGTCACGATGCCATTGCGCAAATCCTGCCGGTCGCCGCGCCGCTCCTGCCGGAAATCGCGCAGATCGCCCCGCTGCTCGCGGCGCAGATCCTGCCGGTCGACCCGGCGTTCCTGGCGAAAATCCTGACGGTCGGCGCGCCGCTCCTGGCGAAACTCGCGCGGCGTATCGATTCGCGCGGTACCGATATTGTTGCGATTCTGCGCGCGAAACTCGCGTCCACCGCGATTTCCGCCGCCGCCACGAAACTCGCGGCCTCCGCTGCCTCCCCGATTGCCGCGAAACTCGCCGCCCCCCCGCCGACCGTCGCGTTGCTGGGCTGCAGGCTCAAGCCCTGCAGCAAGCGCGATATTCGATGGGCTCTCGGACGGGATCATCTCGGCCGCCTCGGCCTTTCCGCCTGGCAGCAAAAGGCTGGCCGCCGCCAGAGCTGCCAGCGCAACCGGCAGGCGGATCAGATGGCGTTTCAATGGCAACGCGGCCGGGCGGGCAGATCTTGAGAAAACATGTGGTGCATGAGGGATTGGTGGCATGACCAGAATCGACCTTTCGATAATAGCCTGGGCAATCGTGTCGGCAACCACGCGGCACAGGACTGTTGCTGTTGCAGAATCATTACAGACCGCAGCCTGACCCGCAGCTTAACCGTTTTCGTATACTTTGTTCACTTTTGTAAACCTTTGCGGCAGGATTCATGGAATTGCATTGCATGCCTTTCAAGAGAGGCGTAGTCTGCAAGTGCATGAATTCGCAAGCGGTCCGCGTCCTGGCGCTGCTTATCGGCAAGCCCCGCCCCTTTCGTGAGGATGGCACGATGAGCGCCATCGCGCGCCACCCGGTGACCGGTCCGGTGATGCTGAACGAGCTGGGTTTCGAGGGCGATGAGGTGGCCGACAAGGTTCATCACGGTGGCCCGGACATGGCGATCCACCATTATCCCTTCGACCATTATCCCTTTTGGCAGCAGAAGCTCGATTCGCACAAATTGCTGCAAAAGCCGGGTGCGTTCGGTGAGAATGTCTCGACGCGCGGACTGGTGGAAAGCGATGTGCGGATCGGTGACCGGTTCCGTCTTGGCGCGGCGCTGGTCGAACTGACCAAGGGGCGCCAGCCATGCTGGAAGCTCGATCACCGCTTCGGTGTTTCGGGCAAGCAATCGGTGATGGCGGAAATCGTGCGCACTGCGCGTTGCGGTTTCTATTATCGTGTGCTTGAACCCGGGCTTGTCCAAGCAGGCGATGTCATGCGGCTGGTGGAGCCGGGGCCGTCGGCCTGGACCGTGGATCGCGTGTTCCGGCTGCTGGTCGGCGGGCAGTACAAGGCAGAGCCAGAGGCCGTGCGCAAGCTGGCCGATCTGCCGCAGCTCGCCGCCGATTGGCGCCAGCGTGCGGCCGCGCTCGCCGATTGAAGGGAAAGCACATGAAATCGATGCACCGGCCTATGCTGGGGCTGATGCTGGCTTCGGCTTGCATTGCGGCTCCGGCTGGTGCGCAGGAAAGGGACGACGCGGCAGCGATCCACCAGTCGATCCTGACGCTGGACACGCATCTCGACAGCCCGGCCAATTTCGACCAGCCCGGCTGGCGCATCACCGACCGCCACGACGTGCTGCACGATACGACGCAGGTCGATCTTCCGCGGATGATCGAGGGTGGATTGGATGGTGGCTTCTGGGTGATCTATACCGACCAGGGCCCCAATGATGCGCGCGGTTATGCAGTGGCGCTGGCGCATGCGCTCAAGCGGCTGCACCAGATCCACGATTTCGTTGCCGCCAACCCGCAGCATTTCGCCATCGCAACCAGGGCATCGGATGCTGCGCGCATTGCCGCGGCCGGGCAGCGGGTGGTCTATCTGTCGATGGAAAACAGCTATCCGCTCGGCAACGACATCGCCAATCTCGACGCCTTCTATCAGCTTGGCCTGCGCATGGCGGGGCCGGTGCACAATGGCACCAACCAGCTTGCCGATTCGACCAATGGCGAGGCGCTGCACGGAGGCCTGAGCGATATCGGCAAGGCATGGGTGCGCGAGGCCAACCGGCTGGGTATCATCATCGATGCCAGCCATGCCGCCGACAGCACCTTCGACCAGCTGCTCGAGCTTTCCAGGGCACCGATCATCCTCTCGCATTCGGGGCCCAAGGCACTGCACGATCATCCGCGCAATCTCGACGATGCGCGCATCAAGGCGCTGGCGGCCAAGGGCGGGGTAATCCAGGTCAACAGCCTGTTCCTTTCGCCCGACAAGCCGCGCCCCACGGTGGACGCGCTTCGCCCGCGCATGGAACAGGCAGACAGCCTGCCACCCGATCAGCGGGCAGCGCTGATGCGGCAATGGGCCGAGGCCAATGCCGCTGAGCCACGATCGGACACCGATTTCGACCGCTATATGCAGGCGATCTTCCATTGCATCGATCTGGTCGGGGTCGACCATGTCGGCATCGGCGCGGACTGGGATGGCGGTGGAGGGGTGATCGGGCTCAACCAGATCAACCAGATTCCCAAGATCACCGAGGCGCTGCTCAAGCGCGGCCTGTCGCGCGAGGATGTCGAGAAGATCTGGAGCGGCAATGTGCTGCGCGTGATGGCCGAGGTGGAGCGCGTCGCGGGCAAGTGAGCGTCGGCGCGATTGCGCGTGGCTTTGCAGGCCGCCGGGTGTATGTTCTGCGCCTGGCTCCGGCTGGGAGAAAGCCATGACACGCCTGCTGTTCCGCCTGTTCGCGCTGCTCTGTGCCGCGCTGCTGCAGCTCTCGCTCGCCAGCGCCGCTGCGCCCGAGCGCAAGCCCGATCTCGCCGATCTGGTCGCTGGGACCTATGTCGGCGACATCATCTCGGATGCGCGCGGTTCCTCGCAATCGGGGGTGACGATCACCGTTGCCCGCGTCGCGAAGGATCGCGTCTCGATCGCCTGCGATTGCGCGCGCATCCCCAGGGTCGAAATCCCGCTCGAGCGCGCAATGGAGGCGATCCTGGCGAGCAGCGGGCCGCATGTCTTCCTGATCGAGAACCAGCGCGACCCGCGCCGGCTCAGCCTCACGATCGACGACGCCTCGCTGAGCCTGGAAAAGCAGTAACCGGTCATTCGCGCGGACGCGGGAATCCCGCTTTTGCGCTAAGTCAGAGGAGGAAGCGGGCCCCCCGCGTTCGCGGGGCGACGAAACCGGTCAGCTGGAAGATCAGGCCATTTCCACCGCGAACAGCGTCTTGCCCTGATAGCGCTCCTCGTCCGGATTGAACACCGGCTGCCGGTCGAACTCGTACGCGGTCAGCGCGATATCGCCGAGGCCATCGAGCTTGAAGGCGCTGACCTTGAGCTCGCGCGGGGGCTTGCCGTCGCGTTCGAGCGTCACGCCGTCGAGATAGAGCTGGTCGTGCTTGGTATACAGGATGTGCGGCGCAAGCCGGATGCGCTGCCGGTTATAGGTCGCTTCCAGGCATTTGCGCAGCGCGATCGCTTCCAGCACGGTCTTGTTTGTATCCATTGCACCAATATGACCAAAGCTGCACCGCGTTTCAACGAAAATTGTGCGGTGCAGCATAAGTCCTGATGGCGTCAGGCCTTTTCGTCGGCCTCCAGCTCGGCGAGCCATTGCTCGAGCCACTTGATCGTGTACTCGCCCGACAGGAAATCGGGCTCGTCGAGCAGCGCCTGATGCAGCGGGATGGTGGTCTTGACGCCTTGCACCACGAATTCCTCGAGCGCGCGCTTCAGCCGCATGATGCAGCCCTGGCGGGTGCGGCCATAGACGATCAGCTTGGCGATCATGCTGTCGTAATAAGGCGGGATCTTGTAGCCCGCGTACAGCCCGCTATCGACGCGCACATGCATGCCGCCGGGCGGGTGGTAATAGCTGACCAGGCCGGGCGAGGGTGCGAAGGTGCGCGGGTCCTCGGCGTTGATGCGGCATTCGATGGCATGGCCGCGAAACTCGATCTCGTCCTGCTTGACCGAGAGCGGATGGCCTTCGGCAATGCGGATCTGTTCGCGGACCAGATCGACCCCGGTGATCGCCTCGGTCACCGGATGCTCGACCTGCAGCCGGGTGTTCATCTCGATGAAGTAGAACTCGCCATTTTCCCACAGGAACTCGATGGTGCCCGCGCCGCGATAGCCCATGTCCGCCATCGCCTTGGTGACGACCGCGCCCATGCGCGCGCGTTCCTCCGGCGAGATGACCGGCGAGGGCGCTTCCTCGAGCACCTTCTGGTGGCGGCGCTGGAGCGAGCAGTCGCGTTCGCCCAGGTGAATGGCATTGCCCTTGCCATCGCCGAAGATCTGGAACTCGATATGGCGCGGGTTGCCCAGGTACTTTTCCATGTACACGGTGTCGTCGCCAAAGGCCGACTTGGCCTCGCTGCCCGCCTGCTGCATCAGCGTCTCGAGCTGGTCCTCGCTCGGCAC
>CAXRCQ010000448.1:0-3232 GCA_964228845.1 Blastomonas sp. | reverse complement strand
AGAAAACGACAAGGGCGCGTTGGACGAGAGTGGCTGGCCGCGCATTCGGGGGCGGCGTTGCGCCGTGTGCGGCTCATAGATCCAATCGGTCGCGATCAGGCGATCATGGAAGAGCAGCGACGGCGGCACGCACGCTGAGACTGGCAACAGCGTCCGGCGCGCTCGACAAGCGGCGTCACTTCGATCAGTGTCGGCGCCATGACAGACCTCTTGCCGTCCCGGAAGCTGTCGTCCTCGCCTCTGGCCTGGCTGATGGCGCTGCTGCTGGGCGTGGCGGCGCCGGTGGGGGCGATGGCGATGCTCGCAACCGCGCCCGCTCCGACTGCACTGAGCCTGATTGCGGGACCGATCTTGGCGCTGGGGCTGATGGGCTCGGGCATGATTGCAGCAGCGGCAGTCGGTCGGCTGCGGGTGGGTATCGGCGTGGCTCTGGGTGTCGGCGCGGCACTGGTGCTGCTTGCACGCGTTCTCGGCATGGCTTCGCTGCCGCACGCTGTCTCGACTGCATTCGCCTTCCTGATCGCCAGTTTCAGCTTCGCGGCGCGCGGTACGCTGTTTGCCCGCAGCGCCCGCGCAAGGGGCTGGTGGATCGCCGTGTTCGTCGTGGCCGGGGAAGCCGCGATACTGCTGACCGCCGCGACCCTGCCGGGCCGGCTGCCGGACTGGCTGCTGGTGCTGCTGCCCGCCCAATGGGCGAGCATGGCGATCCAGACAACGCTGACCGGGACGGGCACGCGCGCCGCCGCCTCGGCGCTTGTCGCGCTTGCCGGAACCGGGGCGGTGACCCTGCTGGTCGCCCGGCTCTGGCCGCGTCGTTGGCCCTATGCGCTGATGTTCTCGGTCTGGCTCGGCCTGTCGGCACTGGTCTGGTACCGGCCAGCACCGCCTATGCCCCATGTCGATCTTTCTCGGACCCTTGCCGCCGATGGTGAGGCTGAACCCGCCAGGGCAGCGCCGCAGCCGGCCCCGGACGAACGATGACGAAACCGTCCGGTCCAACCCAGACCCCCATCGGCCGGCACCGAGCTGCGGGGGCGGGCGGCTATCGAAGGGTGAGGATGCCTGGCAGCGCGTGCTCGAGGCCGGGCTGAAGACCTTTGCCGAACATGGCTATGGCCAGTCCAGCGCCCGCCAGATCGCCTGGCGTTTTGTCGCGCTGATCGATGAGGCCGCTGGCGTAGTGCTGACGGCGCGACGCGGCAGGCCAGAGCGCTGGTACAAGCGGGTGCGCGCGATGGGACTTGGCAGCCGCGAGGCAATGACGCCCGACCAGGCACTGGCCGTCGCGCGCGAGGTCAGCCGCGCAGAGCCGGGCGGCGCGGCCGCCAGCGCAGAGCGACACAGTCCGCTTGCACGAGAGGTTTCAGCCGGGCCAGTAGAGGCTGTGCGGACCGATATCGGCAACGCTGCGGCACCCGGTCAGCGCCATCGCCAGCTCCAATTCGGCCTGCAGCACGCGCAGGCAATGGGCGACGCCAAGGGCACCCGCGACGGTCAGCGCATGCAGGATCGGCCTTCCGATCAGCACGGCATCGGCACCCAGCGCCAGCGCGCGCAGCACGTCGTTCCCGCGCCGGATGCCGCCATCGACCAGCACCGGCACCCTGCCGGCCACCTCCGCCGCAACGATCGGCAGCATGTCGATGCTCGCCGGCACGCCATCGAGCACGCGCCCGCCATGGTTGGACACGATGATCCCGTCAGCCCCGGCCTGCAGCGCCCGCGCCGCATCTTCGGGATCGGTAATCCCCTTGAGCAGCACCGGCAGCCGGGTGCGGGCCTTGAGCGCGACGATATCCTCCCAGATCGCGGCATGGTCGAGAACGGGGGTGCCGAACAGCAGCGCATTGGCCTGCTGGTCCGTATCAGGCATGCGCATCCCGGCAAGGTTCACGGGCCGGATATCGGGTGGCAGGGCAAAGCCTGTGCGCGCCTCGGCATTGCGCAGGCCGTTGACAGGCGCATCGACGGTCACCACCAGCGCGCGATAGCCTGCGGCCTCGGCCCGGTCGGCCAGGGCCCAGGTGAAGCTGCGATCGGGCTGGATATAGAGCTGGAACCAAAGGGGAGCGGTCGCAGTCACCGCAATGTCTTCGATCGGGATGCTCGCCTGGGTGCTGACGACCATGCACGCGCCGGTGGCGCTCGCCGCCATCGCTGTAGCCAGCTCGCCGTCAGGATGCGCGAGACGATGATAGGCCGTGGGCGCGATCAGGATGGGCGAGGGCAGGTCGAGCCCGAACAACCGGGTGGCCGCGCTGCCCCCCTGCATCGCGCGCAGCACGCGCGTGCGCAGCGGCAGCCGCGCATAGGCCGCGAGATTTTCGTGCATCGTCCATTCGTCGCCCGCCCCGGCGTTGAGATAGGCCCAGATGGCGGGATCGAGCCGCTGGCGCGCAGCCGCTTCATAATCGGCCAGCGCTGCGATCTCGCGCGGAATAGAATCAAGCGGCGGCAGCATCTTCCCCCTCCATCATCGCGGCCAGCGCGGGGCTGATCCACTCGGTCCCGTCGCGCAGCACGATGCGGGCGATCAGCGCATGATCGCACGCCATTTGCCGGGCAGCCGCAAAGGGCAGGGTGCCGAGCGCTGTCGCCCAGCCATCGGCGCGCATGCAACGAGGGTGGAGAACCGTGACGGCGGTGGTGTCGTGGATGGCCGGGCGGCCCGAGCGTGGATCGATGGTATGCGCACCGCGCAGATAGTCGCCTGACGTCGCCACTGACAGCTGGTGCAGCGCGATGCGCAGGCGCGGCAGCGAAAGGCCCGGCGGGTCCTCGATATCGACCCACCAGGGATCACCATCCGGGCGCAGGCCGCGGCCCGCCAGTTCGCCGCCGATCTCGACCAGAGCATGGTACACGCCATGGCCGGCGAGCAGATCGGCCACCGCATCGACGGCAAAGCCCTTGGCGATACCCGACAGATCGAGCCACAATCCGCCCGGCTGGCGCAATATCCGATGGCTGGGATCGAAGGCCAGGCGCTGCCAGCCGCTGGCGGCGCAGGCGATCGCAATCTCTCTGGCGGTCGGGTCGCGCTCGCGCTTCCACGGACCCAGCCCCCAGATATCGGTCAGGCGGCCGAGGCTGGGGTCGAAAGCGCCGTTCGATGCGACGGCGATATCCAGCGCATCGGCCATGACCGTTGCAAGATCGGGGGACAGCGCGATGCGGCTGCCTGCATGGGCGCGGTTGAAGCGGCACAGATGGGAGGTCTGCTCCCCATGGC
>CAXRCQ010000447.1:0-4082 GCA_964228845.1 Blastomonas sp. | reverse complement strand
CCTGTAAAGCCTCGCAACCACCCTCGACTTGCCCCCGCTCGCGCGGCATACCGGCTCCAGCATCATCAGCAGGGGGAAGCCATGTCCGACATCTTTCTAGGCCTGGGCGGGGGCGAGAAGCAGATGCTCGTGCTGTCGCGCGCCAACCGGCACGGGATGATCGCAGGCGCAACCGGCACCGGCAAGACCGTCACGCTGCAGGGCATTGCCGAGAGCTTTTCCGCCGAGGGCGTTCCGGTGTTCGTCGCCGATGTGAAGGGCGACCTCACCGGTATCGCCATGCCCGGATCGCCGACGCACAAGGCGCATGAAAAGCTGGTCGCGCGCGCGGCCGAGATCGGGCTGGAAGGTTTTGCCTATTCGGACAATCCCGCGATATTCTGGGACCTGTACGGCGAGCAGGGCCACCCCATCCGCACCACGATCAGCGAAATGGGGCCGCTGCTGCTCGCGCGGCTGATGGGATTGAACGACACGCAGGAAGGCGTGCTCAACATCGCCTTCCGCTTTGCCGACGAACAGGGGCTGCTGCTGCTCGACCTCGCCGACCTGCAATCGGTGCTCGCCTATACCGCCGAGAACGCGAGCGAGCTGTCCGCACGGTTCGGCAATGTCACCAAAGCGAGCGTCGGCACGATCCAGCGGCAACTGCTCCAGCTCGAAAGCCAGGGCGCGGCGCAGTTCTTCGGCGAACCGGCGCTCGAAATCGACGATTTCCTGCGCTGCGACGAGCAGGGCCGGGGCTATATCAACGTGCTTGCCGCCGACAAGCTGATGCAGAGCCCCAAGCTCTACGCCACCTTCCTGCTGTGGCTGCTGTCCGAACTGTTCGAGACGCTTCCGGAAGTGGGCGACCCCGAAAAGCCCAGGCTCGTGTTCTTCTTCGACGAGGCGCATCTGCTGTTCGACGACGTTCCGCAAGCGCTGGAAGAGAAGATCGAGCAGGTCGTGCGCCTCATCCGCTCCAAGGGCGTCGGCGTCTATTTCGTCACCCAGAACCCGATCGACATTCCCGAAAAGGTCGCCGGCCAGCTCGGCAACCGGGTGCAGCACGCGCTGCGCGCCTTCACCCCGCGCGATCAGAAGGCGATTCGGGCGGCGGCCGATACCTTCCGCATCAATCCCGATCTCGATGTCGCCACCGCGATCACCGAGCTCAAGGTGGGCGAGGCTCTGGTCTCGACGCTGCTGGAGGACGGATCGCCCTCGATCACGCAGCGCACTTTGATCCGCCCGCCGCGCTCGCGTCTCGGTCCGCTCACCCCCAAGGAGCGTGCGATCATCCAGTCGGTCTCGCCGCACGAAGGCAAGTACGACACCCGGGTCGAGCGCGAATCGGCGATGGAGGTGCTGGCGCAAAAGGCCGCCGATGCCGCTGCCGTGGCCGAGGAGGTCGAGGCCAAGGGCAAGGAGCAGGTGGCGAAACAGCCGCGCAAGACGAAATCGGTCTGGGCCAAGGCGGGCAATGCGGCGGCGGGGGCTGCTGCGGCATCGGCGGGTGCGGTGCTTGCTGGCGCGCTGCGGGGCAAGAAGAGCAGCGCGCGGCCCGTCGCCTCGGCGGCCAGCGCGGCGGCGGGCGAGGTCGCGACCGAGATTGGCAAGGCCTTCGGTTTTCCGGGCCTGGGCCGCTTCGCGCGCAACCTGCTGGGCGGGCTGATGCGCTAGGCTGTCGGTGCCAGGGTTGCGCGCACGTCCCTCGACATTGGTTTATTCTGAGCGGCTGGCTGTCCAGCCAGTCGAAGGGCTCGGGAACTCGGAAAGGTGTGCGCAAGACCATGCGCCCCCATTTCCGTTTGTCCCGAGCGAAGTCGAGGGACGTATGCGCCCAGTCCGCCGGTTCAAACGCTCTGGATATAGTCCCTCAGCGCCGCCGCCTCGCTCTCGATCTTGTCGATGCGGTATTTCACCAGATCGCCGATCGACACGAAGCCGATCAGCGTCGTGCCTTCCACCACCGGCAGATGGCGGATCCGCCGCCGGGTCATCAGCGACAATGCGGACATGACCGGCGTTTCGGGGGTGACGGTGATCGGAGGCGCGGTCATCGCCTTTTCCACCGGCTGATCGAGAATGGCGGGACCGTCCGAATGCAGCCGATATACCACGTCGCGTTCGGAAAAGATGCCCACCACCTCGCCGTCGCGCACGATGGGCAGCGCGCCGATGCGCTTCTCCGCGAGCAGGTTGGCGGCATCGCGCACTGTCGCATCGCAGGTGCACTGATGCACGGTTCCGTCGCGGGCAGAAAGGATATGGGCAATCGTCATGGCAAGCGCTCTCCCGGTTCAAGGCCAGGTCGCCTTCTGGAGGGCAGCGCCGAACATGAGCGCCGCCAGAGCGACTCAAGGCGGGGCCATGCTCCCACGAAATGCTTGGAAAGGAAAGGCACCAGCACCTATATCCCTGCCCATGCCGCGCTTTTCCAATCTCGACGATCCCGATTATGCCCGCTTTGCCTGGGGCCGCTACTGGCGGGTGATGGGCTGGATGGCGGCGGTGACGACGCTCGCGATCGTGCTGATCCTCGGCACGCTGTTCCTGCTGCATGGCTGGGTATCGGTGCACCTCTATATTGCCGCCGCGCTCGGGATCGGCTTTACCATGCTGCTCACGGCGGCGCTGATGGGGCTGGTCTTCCTCTCCAGCGGCACCGGCCATGACGAATCGATAGACGACGCGCTCGATCCCGACGCGCCTTGAGGGGGCTCTTTTCATGTCCGAACCCATCGGATCGCTGACCGCGGGGCGCGAGCCCGTGCTGCGCGTGGTGCCTGCGCCCGCCGACATCAACTCGAACGGCCATATCTTCGGCGGCTGGGTGCTGGCGCAGATGGATATCGCCGGCGGGATCGTTGCGGGCCGCGAGGTGCAGGGGCCGTGCGCCACCGTCGCGATCGAGACGATGCAGTTCCTCGCCCCGATCCTGCTGCGCGACATCATCTCGATCTATGGCGAGGTCGAGCGCGTGGGTCGTACCTCGATCGCGATCCGGCTCGACGTGATCGCGACGCGCGGCCGCGATGCTCGGGAAGTGCGCGTGACCAGCGGGCTGTTCACTTTCGTCGCGCTGGACGAGAATCACCGGCCGCGCCCGATCGTCCGCGAAGCGCCGCTGGTCTGAACCCGTTCTCCGGCGAAGGCCGGAGCGCAGAAGCGAGATAGCGCTGCAGCCGCCCTGGATTCCGGCTTTCGCCGGAAAAGGGTCAGGCCCGGCTGATATCCGCCAGCAAATTCCCCACCGTCTGCAGCAGCAGCGCGATGTCGCTGTCGCGCGACAGCCGGTGGTCGCCGTCCTTGATGAGCGTCAGCTGCACATCCTGCGACCTGAGCTGCTTCGCCGTCTCCAGCGCATATTGCCAGGGCACGTCTGCATCGTTCTGTCCCTGGATCAGCCGCACCGGACAATCGATCGCGATCTCGCCGATCAGCACGCGGTTACCCTCGCCCGACTGCCAGAAGCGGCGTGTGGTCACCATCGGCTCGGGGCCGTAGTCGTTCGCGCGCTCGAGCCGCCCTTCGGTGAGGATCGTCATTTTCTCCTCCTGGGAAAAGCCCCACATCGTGAAATCGGGCGCGGCGGCGATGCCGATAATCCCCGACACGCGCTGCGGGCGGGCAAGCGCCACCAGCAGCGCCAGCCAGCCGCCCATCGACGATCCGACCAGCAGCACCGGGCCGCTGACGATCGTATCGATCAGCGCCAGCACATCATCGCGCCAGTCGGCCAGCGCCTGGTCCTCGAAAGCGCCGCTGCTCGCCCCGCAGCCGGCATAATCGAAGCGCAGCATCGCATGGCCGGTCTCGGCCGCGTGAGCATCGAGCGCCAGCGCCTTGGTCCCGGTCATGTCGCTGGCATAGCCGGGCAGGAAGACGATCGTCGGCGCACCCGCGCGCTCGGGTGCGGCGCGACGATAGGAATAGACGAGCCGCGGCCGATCGGCGCGGTCGAGGAACGAGAGGCTGTTGGTCATGGGCTGCGGCTTAGCCACTTTCGCACGAGGTGACCAGTCACGCCTCTCCCTCGATGGGAGAGGCAGCGAGACTTGGCGACGAAGGCGCCTAGTCGCAGCGGTGAGGGTGAT
>CAXRCQ010000446.1:0-13499 GCA_964228845.1 Blastomonas sp. | reverse complement strand
AGCAGGCGGGTGATGACGGCCTCGGCCTTGGCCCCCAGCAGCTTCATCAGCGGGCCTGCGGTCAGCAGCGCGGCGAGAGTCAGCAGCAAGACCGCGACCAGCGCAGCCAGAATGGTCAGCGCGCGATCCAGACCCTCGTTCTGCGACACCAGCAGCATCACCGAGGCGATCGAGCCGGGGCCGGCGATCATCGGCATCGCCATCGGGAAGATCGAGACATCCTCGATCTCGGGTGTCTCGATCACCTTCTGCGCGCGCTGCTCACGGCGTTCGGTGCGCTTCTCGAACACCATGTCGAGCGCGATCAGGAACAGCATGATGCCGCCCGCGATGCGGAAGCTGTTGAGCTCGATATGCAGCGCCGACAGCAAGGCCTCGCCGAACAGCGCAAACACCAGCAATATCCCGCCCGCAACGATGATGGCGCGGATCGCCATGCTGCGCCGCTGCTGGGCATTGGCGTCGGTGGTCATGCTGGCATAGATCGGCGCGCAGCCGGGTGGGTCGATCACCACGAAAAGCGTGATGAAGGCGGAGACGAACAGCTCGATCATGCGGCCTCCGCCGGTACGTCGTCGCGCACCACATTGTCGAAGCTGCTGCCGTTCCACAAATCGATGCTGATCGTGCGGCTGCCATCGCTGCGCACCTCCCAGCGCCAGACCATCGTGCCATCGGCCGAGGCGCGTGCGCCGCTGGTCGCCGGGGTCGCCGGCTTTTCCCCCTTGCGCGGCGGGCCGAAGGGAATGTCACCCAGCGCCGCCTTGGGGTTGCCGGTGCACACGGCGGTGCGCGACGAGATCATGTCGTCGGCCGCGCGGGGCTCTTTCAGCACAGCGCCATGATCGAGCACCCATTTCCAGTCGGGCTTCTTGGCGCGCGGCTTTTCCAGATTCTGCCAGACCGTGGTGTAATAGCCTGTCGCACCGCCGGGAAATTGCGACGACCCGGTCGAGGCACCGGTGCGGCCATCGCACGCCATGAACAGCTTGTGCGGCTGCCATTTCACCGCCTGGGCGGGGTCGGCGCGGCCCTTGAGCCAGGCCTGCGCGAGCGTCGCCTGCGGCACGAACATCAGCGCATCGTCCGACGCCGTTTCGCGAAACGCGGTCCACTGGCCCTCATCCTGCGCCAGACGCGCAAAGGCGATCTCGGCAACCAGCACCGCGCTCGAATTGGCATAGGACTGGCCCGGCGGCCCGCGCCGATCCTCGCGCGATGGCGGGCCCGATTGGGCTTGGGCGAGCGGGGTGGTCAGGGTCAGCAGGGCGAGGCCCAGAATCCTCCCCCAGTGGGGGAGGGGGGCCGCCCGCGCAGCGGGTGGTGGAGGGGTGGCGAAGCTGGCGGAAGGGTGACACCCCTCTGTCTGCGCTGCGCGCAGCCACCTCCCCTTGCAGGGGAGGATTTGGGCGATGCGCATCACAATCCCTCCGGGTCGCTGAGCCCCGCGCGGCGGTGCGCCGCGACCAGCGTGTTGCGCAACAGGCAGGCGATGGTCATCGGGCCGACGCCGCCGGGCACCGGGGTGATCGCGCCTGCGACCGCAGCGCATTCGTCATAAGCGCAGTCGCCGACCAGCTTCGTCTTGCCCGGTTCGCTGCCGGGAACGCGGTTGATGCCGACATCGATGACGGTCGCGCCCGGCTTGATCCAGTCGCCCTTGACCATTTCCGCGCGGCCGACAGCGGCGACGACGATATCGGCCAGCCGTACCATCGCGGGCAGGTCCTTTGTCCGGCTGTGCGCAATGGTCACGGTGCAGCTTTGCTGCAGCAGCAGTTGCGCCATCGGCTTGCCGACGATGTTCGATCGCCCGATCACCACCGCGTGCAGGCCCGAGAGGTCGCCCAGCACATCCTGCAACAGCATCAGCGACCCGAGCGGCGTGCACGGCACCAAGGCCTCTTCGCCCACCGCGAGACGCCCGGCATTGACGACATGAAAGCCGTCGACATCCTTGGCGGGATCGATCGCGGCCAGCACCGCCTTGTCGTCGATATGCGCAGGGAGCGGCAGTTGCACCAGGATGCCGTCGACGCTGTCGTCCGCATTGAGCGCCGCGACCAGATCGAGCAGCTCCTGCTCACTCGTCCCGGCGGACAGGCGATGCTCGAAGCTCTGCATCCCGGCTTCCAGCGTCGCCTTGTGCTTGGAGCGGACATAGACCTGACTCGCCGGGTCCTCGCCAACCAGCACCACGGCCAGACCGGGCGCACGGCCCACCTGTTCCACAAAGCTGGGGACACGCGCAGCAAGACGCGCGCGCAAACCGGCCGCAAAGGCCTTTCCGTCGATGATCCGGGCTGTCATGGCCTGAGCCCTAGCGGCAAAAAGCCCTCAATGCCACAGCCGAGCGTGGAAATGTGCGCGTCAGGCGAACTGTTCCCACAGGCGCGGGATGATCGAGTTGCGCAGGATCATCACGATCAGGATCACCACCATCGGTGCCAGGTCGATCATGCCGAGATCGGGCATGATCTTGCGCACCGGGCGATAGAGCGGCTCGGTGATGCGGTGCAGCGATTCGACCAGCTGGCGCACCAGATCGTTCTGCATGCTGACGACGTTGAACGCGATCAGCCAGGACAGCACGATCTGGATGATGATGAACCAGGTCACCACCTGCAGGATGATATCCAGGATTTCGAGCAGGATCTGCATGGGTCTCTCAATATGGCCTAATCGGATATCTAGGATGATCCGGGGTGTATTACAAGACTAAAACGGTTGCGCGCGGATCAGCGTTCCCGCGCCGCGCGAGGTGAAGATTTCGAGCAGCATCGCATGCGGCACGCGCCCATCGAGCACCACCGCTGCGTCTACCCCCTGCTCGACCGCGTGGACGCAGGTCTCCAGCTTGGGAATCATGCCGCCGGTGATCGTGCCGTCGGCGCGCAGCGCGGCAATGTCCTGCGGCGTCAGGTCGGTCAGCAGCTGCTTTGCCTTGTCGAGCACGCCTGCGACATCGGTCAGCAGGAACAGCCGCGATGCGCCGAGTGCCGCCGCCACCGCGCCCGCCATGGTGTCCGCGTTGATATTGTAGGTCTGCCCGTCCGGACCCACGCCGATCGGCGAGACCACCGGGATCATCCCGGCCCTGGAAATCGTCTCCAGCACCGTGCAGTCGATCGCCTCGGGTTCGCCGACAAAGCCCAGGTCGATCGCGCGCTCGATATTGCTGTCGGGGTCGCGCATCGTGCGCTCGACCTTGGACGCGCGGACGAACCCGGCGTCCTTGCCGCTGATGCCGATCGCCTTGCCGCCGGCGGCCGCGATCCAGGTCACCAGTTCCTTGTTGATCGCGCCCAGCACCATCTCGGCGACATTGGCGGTCTCGCTGTCGGTGACGCGCAGCCCGTCGATGAATTCTGATACGACGCCCAGCCGCTTCAGCATCGCGCCGATCTGCGGGCCGCCGCCGTGGACGACCACCGGGTTGATGCCCACCGCCTTCAGCAGCACGATATCCTCGGCAAAGTCGCGCGCCAGCTCGGGATCGCCCATCGCATGGCCGCCATATTTGACGACGAAGCTCTTGCCGGCATAGCGCTGCATGAAGGGCAGCGCCTCGGTCAGCGTCTCTGCCTTGGCGAGCAGCGCGGGATCGTGAATCTGGTCGGTCATGCGTCGAGCCTTTTGCCCAGCCGGACGAAGAACACAATCAGGAACGGCACCAGTGCGACCGAAAGCGCGACCTTGGCGATCATCTGGCCGACCAGCAACTGGCCGATCGGAAACACGCCGTAAAAGGCGATGGTGACAAAGATCAGCGTGTCGACGATCTGCGAGAGCGCCGAGGCGATCACCCCGCGCACCGCGAGGAAGCGGCCCGGCATGTTCTGGAGCTTGGAAAAGATATAGACGTTGAGGAATTGCGACACCCCATAGGCGCACACGCCCGCCGCCCAGATCCGCCCCGTCGCGCCCAGGATCAGCTGGATCGCGCTGGCATTTTCGGGCGCCATGTCGGGCGAGGGCGGCAGCGACCAGACGATCCACGACAGCAGCATCGAGAAGAGCAGCGGCACGAAGCCGAACTTGACCAGGCTGTTGGCGGTATCGCGCCCGTGCAGCTCGGCAATCGCGCTCGACACCACGACGAGCAGCAGAAAGGCGAAGATGCCCGCCTCCACCGCCAGCGGGCCGATAGACACCTGCTTGTTGCCGAGCACCCCGGCCAGGCACACCATGCCGCCATAGAAGACGGAGAGCACGAACAGCGAGCGGGGAATGCCGGGGGTTCCGGCGGGGGTGGAGGTCGTCATGGCCCTTGCGGTAACGGCTTTTTGGGCCGGGGGGAAGGGGTGGACTTGCGCCGTCTGCTCCGTTCCCGCACTATGCCGCAATGGCCGATTTCACCGATGCGCTTACCGACAAGCACCGCGCTTTCATTGCGCACCAGCCGATCTTCTTCGTCGCGACGGCGGCCGAGGGAGCGCGCATCAACCTCAGCCCCAAGGGCTATGATGCGTTTCGCGTGCTGGATGACAAGCGCGTCGCCTATCTCGATCTTGGCGGTTCGGGCAACGAGACGCATGCGCATCTGGTTGCCGATGGCCGCATCACCATCATGTTCTGCGCGTTCGAGAACCCGGCGCTGATCCTGCGCGTCTATGGGCGCGGTCGCCCGGTGCTGCCACAGGAGGCCGAGTGGGACGAACTCGCCGCGCATTTCACGATGATGCCCGGCACGCGGCAGATTTTCGACATCGCCGTCGACAGCGTGCAGACCAGCTGCGGCTGGGGCGTGCCGGTGATGCAGATGGAGCGCGAGCGCGAGACGCTCAAGAAAGCGCACCGGCAGATGGATGCCGAAGCCTGGCTTGCGAAGGCCGCGGGGCGTATCCGCTCGATCGACGGGCTGCCGACCACCGCGACGACGCGCTATTTCACCGATGCAGAAGGCTGAAGCGGCATGAGCCTCAAGGCGATTGCCGAATATAGCGACCGGATCGAGGCGGAGATGGCGCGGCTGGCACTCGCCGCCGAGGGGATCGACGCGCATATCTTCGATGGAGGCATGGCAGGGCTCGGCCTGGGCTTCATGACCCCGGCACGGATCATGGTGCTGCCCGAGGATGCCGCCGAGGCGCGAATCGTGCTCGAAAAGCACGGCCAGGCCTGAATTCGCGCGCAAAGCCCGATTGCATGGCGATGCGGCTTTTGATAATCGCGCGGACATGATCACACCGCCCGAAACCGTCCGCACCACCTCTGCCCGTGTCGCCTGCGATGGCGCCAGCGATATTCGGGGCGGCGCGGCGCTCGGCCATCCGCGCGTCTGGCTGCAGATCGACGAGAAGGGCTATGTCGAGTGCGGCTATTGCGACCGCCGCTTCGTGCTGATCGGTGGCCCGGCGGACGCGCAGGAAGCCGCCTGATTCGCCGACGCGCACCGCTCGTCCCGCGAATTGCCTTGCTATTTCGCCGGCTTTCCACCATATGCCGCTTCGAGCAGCGCGCCTTGGCACGGGAATCCTTCCCAATGCCCCTTATGAACCGGCAGCGTGAACTTCGTTCCAGCCCCCGCCACCAAGGCAGGCTGGCGATAGGCCGGGTCCTGAAACCCCGCTGCTCATATTCCTGAACATCCCAATTCACGCGGGGCGTTTTCCTGAAGCTTCCGGAGCCTTCCGGCGGCTTCTGAACCCCGCAATGCGCGCGCCGCCCGAATGGGGCGAGGTTCGCGCGTTGCTCTTTTTGAAGAGTAAAAATGTCCTATTTTCATGAACTTGGCCTGGCCGATCCGATCCTTCGTGCGCTCGATTCGAAGGGCTATGACACGCCCACGCCGATTCAGCGCGATGCCATCCCCGCATTGCTCGAAGGCCGCGACCTGCTCGGCATCGCCCAGACCGGCACCGGCAAGACCGCAGCCTTCTCGCTGCCCTCGCTGCACCACCTGGCCAAGGAGGCCAAGGGCCGCAGCCATCGCGGCTGCCGCATGCTGGTGCTCTCGCCGACCCGCGAACTCGCGGCGCAGATTGCCGAGAACATGCGCGTCTATGCGCGTTACCTCAACCTCTCGGTCAATTGCGTGTTCGGCGGCGTGCCTATCAACCAGCAGAAGCGCAAGCTCCAGGCCGGAACCGACGTGCTCGTCGCGACGCCGGGCCGCCTGCTCGACCTGATCGAACAGCGCGCGCTCAGCCTCGAGAATGTCGAGATCTTCGTGCTCGACGAAGCCGATCAGATGATGGATCTGGGCTTCATCGTGCCCTTGAAGCGCATCGCATCCATGCTGCCCAGGCAGCGCCAGAGCCTGTTCTTCTCGGCGACCATGCCCAAGGCGATTGCCGAGCTGGGCGCACGCTTCCTCAACAACCCCGTGCGGGTCGAGGTCGCGCCGCAATCGACCACCGCCGAGCGCGTCGAGCAATATGTGACCTTTGTCAGCCAGAGCGAAAAGCAGGCGCTGTTGACGCTCAAGCTGCGCGAGATCAAGCCCGAGCGTGCGCTCGTCTTCACCCGTACCAAGCATGGCGCGGACAAGGTCGTCCGCGTGCTGGCAGGCGCGGGCATCCGCTCTGCCGCGATCCATGGCAACAAGAGCCAGTCGCAGCGCACCGCCGCGCTGGCTGCGTTCAAGGATGGCGAGATCAAGGTGCTGATCGCGACCGATATTGCCGCGCGCGGCATCGACATCGCAGGGGTCAGCCATGTGTTCAACTATGACCTGCCCAATGTGCCCGAGCAGTACGTCCACCGCATCGGTCGTACCGCGCGCAACGGTGCCGACGGCATCGCGATCGCGTTCGTCAGCAATGACGAGCGGCCGCTGCTCAAGGACATCGAGAAGCTCACCAAGGTCAAGCCGGTGCCGATGCCGCTGCCCAAGGGCTTTACCGAGGCCGCCGCGCAGCTGCCGCCCCCGGCCAAGGCGCCCGAGCGTCCCGCCCAGGGCCGCGGTGGTGAGCGTGGTGCCAGCGGTGGACGCAATTACGGTCCCAAGCGCGATGGCGAAGGCGGCAACCGCCGTCGGCGTCGTCCGGGCGGTGGCGGCGGACGCCCCAGTGGCGGTGGTCGCTCGGGTGGTGGTGGCCGCCCCGGCGGCGGTGGCGGCGGCTCGCGCGTCGGTGCGCACAAGGACAGCGTCAAGCGCGTAGGTTGATCGCTTGAAGCCCTTCAACTCCTCCCTCAGCTTGCTGGGGGAGGATTTTTTACGTGGCGCTCGGCCGGAACAGCATCGCGTCGCCGTTCATGCAATATCGCAGGCCCGTAGGTTTCGGTCCGTCCTCGAACACATGGCCGAGATGCCCGCCGCAGCGACGGCAGTGCACCTCGGTGCGCGGATAGCCGAGCAGGCGGTCCGTGCTGGTGCCCACCGCCCTGGGCAGCGGCGCATAGAAACTGGGCCAGCCGGTGCCGCTTTCATATTTGGTCTTCGAAGAGAATAGCGGTAGCTGGCATCCGGCGCAGACGAAGGTGCCGCTGCGCTTTTCCTTGTTGAGCGGGCTGGTAAAGGGCCGTTCGGTCCCTTCCTGCCGCAGCACATAATATTGATCCGCCGACAGCTGCTGCTTCCATTGCGCATCGGTCTTGGTGATCTCGAACTTGCCCTTGGCGCGCGCGCTGGCCGCGCCGAAGGAGAAGTTTGCCAAGCCGAACAGCCCGAGGCCAGCAGCTCCGAGCAGTCCGGCATTCAGAAATTCGCGTCGTTGCATGATCCGATCCTGTGTCGTCGTCCCGGCCATTTCGCCCGGGACAATGCCACAGTTACGCGCGCGCGGCCAACGCGGCTTCAATATTTGCTCAAGCTCACCTGCATCGAGCGATAGCCGTGGACGAAACAGGCGCGCACGCGCACCGGCTCCTCGAGGACATTCACGCGCATCCGGCGCTTGGCCATTTCCTCGAGCAGGATGGCGATCTGCAGTTCGGCAAGGCGCGCGCCGACACAGCGATGGATGCCATAGCCAAAGGCGAGGTGTCGCCGCGCATTCTCGCGGTCGATGATGATCTTGTCGGCATCCTCGAACACGCTCTCGTCGCGATTGCCCGAAATATACCAGAGGGCAAGCTTGTCGCCTTTCTTGATGGTCTTGCCGAACAGGTCGTAATCCTCGAGCGCGGTGCGGCGCATATGCGCGAGCGGCGTCTGCCAGCGGATGATTTCCTGCACCGCATTGGGGATCAGCTCAGGGTTCTGCTCGAGCTTCTCGCGCTGGTCGGGGAATTGCTGCAGGCCATAGACCAGCCCCGACATCGAGTTGCGCGTCGTGTCGTTGCCGCCGACGATCAGCAGGATCAGGTTCCCCATGAACTCGAACTCGTCCATCTCGCGCATCGCGTCCGAATGGATCATCATCGAGATCAGGTCGGGCGTGGGCTCGGCATTGATCTTGGCATCCCACAGCTTCTTGAAATAGGCACCCATCTCGTACAGGTGCTTGAGCCGCTCCTGCCGCATCTCCTCGCTGTGAACGAGCTCGATATCGCCCGCCCAGTCGGACCATTCGGTGAGCTTGCGGCGGTCTTCCCAGGGGAAATCGAACAGGATCGCGAGCATCTGCGTGGTCAGCTCGATCGAGACCTTGTCGACCCAGTCGAACGGCTGGTCCCAGGGCAGGCCGTCGAGAATCTCGGCGGTGCGGCGGCGGATGTCGTCTGACATGCGCTTCATTTCGGTCGGAGTGAACGCGGGCGCGACGGTGCGGCGCTGGCCGGTATGCTTGGGCCGGTCCATCGCGATGAACATCGGCATCACCAGTTCGGTGCCGTCGTCGATCCGGTCGGCAAGCGTGATGCCGCCATGTTCGTAGGAAGAGGAGAAGATCTCGGGCAATGCCTCGACATGCTGGATCGCCTTGTGGCTCGTGACGTTCCAGAAATCGCCGAACATGCCGTTTTCGGTCCAGTGGATCGGATCGAGTTCGCGCATCTGGCGGAACGGCTCCTGCCAGCGATCTTCGACATACCAGCTGGCTTCGCTCATGTCATAGTTCAGCGCGGCGCCGGGTTCTTTCAAAACGGTGGCCATGGCTCTCTCCTAGAGTATCGTCCGGGTCCGGGGGTGCGAGATCCCGGCGGGTGCCGCCTGTGACGGTCTGTGGAGAAAGTCTCACCTTGCTGACAGCTTTGTCAATAGGGTTTCGATCTGAAACCGATAGTCGGCCTTCGAGCACCGACAAGCGCCTGTTAAATGGGCACAAAAAATGGCCGGGATGTTGCCATCCCGGCCTTGAGTTGTCAGTTCGCAGGAGGAACCTCTGGAGGTCGGCGGCGGGTGCTAGCTGTTCCCGCCGCAGACCAAGCTCGAAAAATCAGTAGTTATAGGCGCGCTCTCCGTGCTCGCCGAGGTCGAGGCCTTCGCGCTCCACCTCTTCGGCGACGCGCAGGCCGGTGACCAGCTTGGCGACGGAGAAGGCGATGGCCGAGCCGACACCGGCCCAGACGATCGCCACGCCGACCGCCATGATCTGGATGACCAGCTGGCCGCCCATGTCGTAATCCTCAGCGCCCGGGCCGCCCAGCGCGGGCAGCATGGTGACGGCGGTACCGATCGAGCCGACAATGCCGCCAAGACCGTGGATGCCGAAGGCGTCGAGCGAGTCGTCGATGCCGAGCTTGGGCTTCACCTTCATCACGAACAGGCAGCAGATCACGGCGGTGACCGCACCCAGCAGGATCGCACCGAACGGACCCGAGTTACCGGCCGCGGGGGTCACGGCGACCAGGCCTGCAATGGCCCCCGAACAGGCACCCAGCAGCGAACCCTGATGGCCGATCGCCTTCTCGGTCAGCATCCAGAAGAGCACGCCGGCGGCGGTGGCGACAAAGGTGTTGATCAGGGCAAGGCCAGCCGAACCATTGGCTTCGAGCGCGGAGCCGGCGTTGAAGCCGAACCAGCCCACCCACAGCAGACCGGTACCGATCAGCGTCATGGTCAGCGAGTGCGGAGCCATCACGTCCTTCTGATAGCCCAGGCGCTTGCCCAGGATGATCGCACCGACCAGCGCCGAGATACCGGCATTGATGTGGACCACGGTGCCGCCGGCGAAGTCGAGAGCGCCCCAGTCGAAGAGCAGGCCGGTGGTTTCAGGCGTCGCGCCTGCATACCAGACCATGTGCGCGATCGGGAAATAGACGATGGTGAGCCACACGATGGCAAAGACCATCAGCGCGGAGAATTTCATGCGCTCGACCAGACCACCGATGACCAGAGCGACGGTGATCGCGGCGAAGGTCATCTGGAAGGCGATGAAGACGAACTCGGGGATCTGGAAGCCTTCGGAGAAGGTCGCCGCAGTCGAGTCCGCCGTCACGCCCGCCAGGAAGAACTTGCCGGTCGAGATGAACTGATTGGCATCGCCGCCAAAGGCCAGGCCATAGCCATACATCACCCAGATGATCATCGCGAGACTGGCCACGGCAATGACCTGGGTCAGCACCGACAGCATGTTCTTGGTGCGCACCAGGCCGCCATAGAACAGCGCGAGCCCCGGCACGATCATCGTCATGACCAATACGGTTGCCATGATCATCCAGGCGGTGTCGCCCTTGTCGACCACGGGCACGACTTCCGCAGCGGCCTCTGTCACCGTTTCGGTCACCTCGGCCACGGCCGGGGCACTGGTGGCAGCCCATGCATGGGCGGCGGTGAAGACGGAAAGCGCTGTCGATCCGACCACAGCGCCAATCTTGTGCAAAGGTTTCATCATTCCCCTTTCCCCTTACAGTGCCGTGTCGCCGGTCTCGCCGGTGCGGATGCGCGTCGCGGCCGCCAGGTCGAGAACGAAGATCTTGCCGTCACCGATGGAATCCGTGTTGGCGGCTGCCTGGATGGTTTCGACCACCTGCGGTGCGATATCGTCGCCGACCGCGATCTCCAGCTTCAGCTTGGGGACCATGTTGGTGGTATATTCCGCGCCGCGATAAATCTCGGTCTGGCCCTTTTGCCGACCGAAGCCCTTGACCTCGGTCACGGTCATGCCCGCGATGCCCAGGCTGGTCAGGGCTTCGCGCACCTCGTCCAGCCGGAAGGGCTTGATAATAGCAATGATGAATTTCATTACGCCCCCTTTGGTAATTTTATTGCGGGACCCGCCCCGTCACCGCAGCAATGCAACGCAAAGCGCGTGCCAAATGCGGGAATCCCGAGATTCCTAATGAATCGCTAATCCGCATCGCGGTCAGTCGCTCAAAAATTGTGCACATGCGAACGTATGCCCAAAATTTGGGCAGCATTCGTGCTGCACCTGCACAGTCAGCGGGCAACCACACCTTTCCCTTTGCGCTCGAACCCCCGTCGGGCTAATCCGCTTGCCGTGACTGAGGCTGCCATATCGATCGACAATCTGCGCAAGCTCTATGCGGGTGCAGGCAAGGCCCCCGACAAGCTGGCGCTGGACGGCGTGAGCTTCGATGTCCCGCGCGGACAGATATTCGGGCTGCTCGGTCCCAATGGCGCGGGCAAGTCGACGCTGATCAACATATTGTCGGGCATGGTGCGCAAGACATCGGGTTCCGCGCGCATCTGGGGCTTCGATATCGATGCCGATCCGCGCAACGCCAAGGCGTCGATCGGAATCGTGCCGCAGGAAATCGTGTTCGATCCGTTCTTCACCCCCGCCGAGGCGCTCGAGCTTCAGGCGGGTCTTTTCGGCGTTCCCAAGGGTCAGCGCCGCACCGCCGAACTGCTGCGCGCGGTGCGGCTCGAAGACAAGGCCGATGCCTATGCGCGGACGCTCTCGGGCGGAATGAAGCGGCGGCTGCTCGTTGCAAAAGCCATGGTGCACTCGCCGCCGATCCTGGTGCTCGACGAGCCGACTGCGGGTGTCGATATCGATCTGCGCCAGCAGCTGTGGGATTATGTGCGCGACCTCAACCGCGCCGGGGTCACCATCGTGCTGACCACGCACTATCTCGAGGAAGCCGAGGAACTGTGCGACCGCATCGCGATCATCAATCACGGCAGGCTCATCGCCAACAAGCCCACGGCAGAGATGGTGGGCATGGCGCGCGAGAAGCTGATCGTGCTGACGCTCGACCAGGATATCTCCGTCCTGCCCTCGGACCCGGATTTCGACAGGGTCAGCAAGCTCACCGACCGGGTGATCGAGATCGGGTACAGCAAGGACCGGCTCAACGCGGGCCAGGTGATGACGCGGGTGCGCGCTGCCGGCTACGATATCGTCGATGTCTCGACCCGCGAGCCCGATCTGGAGGACGTGTTCCTGAACCTCACCAAGGCGGCGGCCTGAGCGATGGTGCAGGCCGATAATCACGATGTCCTGATCATCGGATCAGGGGCAGCAGGGCTGACCGCAGCGCTCAGCCTGGCGCGGCACTGCCGGGTGCTGGTGCTCGCCAAGGGCGACATTTCGGGCGGTTCGACCGCTTGGGCGCAGGGCGGCATCGCGGCGGTGCTCGAAGAGGGCGACACGTTCGAAAGCCATATCGAGGACACGATGGTCGCGGGTGCCGGGCTCAACCGGCGCGAGACGGTCGAGTTCGTGGTCGAGAACGCGCCGGCGGCGATCCAGCATCTGGTCGATCTGGGCGTCCCCTTCAACCGCAACGGCGGTAGCGGCGACCATGCCGACGATCTGCACCTGACGCGCGAGGGCGGGCACAGCCATCGGCGCATCGTGCATGTCGACGATGCCACCGGCTGGGCGGTGCAGCAGGCGCTCGAACGCGCGGCGCTCGCCAATCCCAATATCACGCTGCTGCCCGATATGGTCGCGATCGACCTGATCGCCGATCGGCACCGCGTCTCGCCTGCGGGCGAGAAGCGCATCTGGGGCGCTTACGCGCTCAACCGCGCCACCGGCCATGTCGAGGCGCTGACCGCGCGCGCGACGCTGCTGGCGAGCGGCGGGGCGGGGCGGACGTACCTGTTCTCGACCGCGCCGCGCGGAGCCACCGGCGATGGCATTGCCATGGCCTGGCGGGCGGGCGCGCGCGTCTCGAACATGGAATTCATGCAGTTCCACCCGACCTGTCTCTACAATCTCGACGTCAAGAACTTCCTGATCACCGAGGCGGTGCGCGGCGAGGGCGGGCAGTTGCTGATCCCCGAGACCGGCTATCGCTTCATGGGCGATTTCGACGAGCGGCTGGAGCTGGCCCCGCGCGACGTCGTCGCGCGCGCGATCGATCACGAAATCAAGCGTCTGGGCCTCGACTATGTCCATCTCGACATCAGCCACCAGCCGCCCGAATTCGTGAAGGGTCATTTCCCGACCATCTATGACAAGCTGCTGGGGCTGGGCATCGACATCACCCGCGATCCGATCCCGGTGGTGCCCGCGCAGCATTATACCTGCGGCGGGGTGCTGATCGATCTCAACGGGCGCACCGACCTTCCGGGGCTCTATGCGGCGGGCGAGGTCAGCCAGTCCGGCCTGCACGGCGCGAACCGGCTCGCGTCGAACAGCTTGCTCGAATGCTTCGTCTTCGGCGCAGCGGCGGCCAAGGACATCGTGCGCTGCTGGGACCAGCTCGACGAGCCGCCGGAAATCCTGCCGTGGGACGAAAGCCGCGTGACCGATTCC
>CAXRCQ010000445.1:0-2036 GCA_964228845.1 Blastomonas sp. | reverse complement strand
CGGCTGGTCGATGAAAGCCCCGCCGTTCCGCTGCTGGTCCGCGCCGATGGGCGGATCGAGGCGCCGCAGCGGCTGGCACACTGGCTTGGGCTGGATGCGGTCCCGCCGTTCCTGACCGAGCTGGATGGCGAGCGGGTCGATGGCGGCGACGGCGGCCTGACCACGCCGCAGATTACCGAACTGACCGAAGCGGTGCGGCGGTGCCAGCGCACGGCGGCGCCGTTTCGCATGGTCGTTACCCCGCGTGGCTCGACCCGCAGCCTTGCCCTGCGCGGGCATCTCGCCGACCCGCAGATTTCTCCGGGCGGCGCTGCACTGGTCTGGGTGTTCGATTTCTCCGATAGCGAAAGCGAGCTGGTCCAGCTGCGCGACGAGGCTGCGCGTGCGCGGGAGGACTTCGTCGCTCTGGTCGGCCTGATCGAAGCCGCTCCCATGCCGATGTGGTTCCGCGGTCCCGATGGTGCGCTGCGGCTGGTCAACCAGGCCTATGTCGAAGCGGTCGCGGGGCAGGATGCCCGCCAGGTTGCGGCCGACGGGATCGAACTGGTCGAAGCGGTCGACGGGCTGACGGCCGGGCAGATCGCCTTGCAAGCGGCCGCACAAAGAATGCCGATCGAGCGCATGGTCTCTGCGACGATCAATGGCCAACGCCGGGCGCTTCGCGTGTCAGACCTGCCGCTGGGTGACGAAGGGGTCGCCGGCTACGCGGTCGACGTCGAGGAGATGGAAGAACTGGCGCGGACCCTGCGCGCGTTCCGCGATGCCCAGCGCAACATGCTCGACCAACTATCGGCCGGGGTCGCGCAGTTTGATGCCAAGCGGCAGATGACCTTCGCCAACCGGCCGTTCCAGCGCATCTTCGCGATGAACGCGGCGGCGCTGCTCGATCTGCCGCAGTTCGACCGCCTGCTCGACATGGCGCGCGATGCCGGACGGGTGCCGGAAGCCCGCGACTTTCCGGCCTGGCGGCGCGAACGGGCCGGGTGGTTCATGGCCAGCACCCCGCAGGAAGAGGCGTGGATGCTCGGCGACGGCACGCATTTGCGCATCGTTGCCCAGCCGCTGCCCGATGGCGGCCTGATGCTGATTGCCGAAGACCGCACCGAACAACTGCAACTCGCCGCCGCGCGCGACACCTTGCTGCGCACCCGGACCGCGACCTTCGACAGCCTGTTTGAATCGCTGGCGATCTTTGCGCCCGATGGCCGGATGCAGCTGTGGAACCGGCGCTTCTCGGCAGACTGGGGGCTGGACGATGCCTTCCTCGACACCCACCCCCGGATCGAGAGCCTGCTGGATCAGATCGCCCGGCAACTGGCCAAGCCGACCAGGATCAAGGCGGTGGGCGACGTGATCCGCGCCGCGACGCTCGACCGCCGCCAGACCGGAGGCCGCGCCGTCCTGGCCGATGGCCGCACACTGGAATTTGCCGGCGTGCCGCTGCCAGATGGCAATGGCCTGCTGACCGTGCTCGACATCACCGATTCCCGCAAAGCGGAAGAGGCGCTCAAGCAGCGCAACGCCGCGCTGGAAGAAGCCGATGCGATGAAGACCCGCTTCCTGGCGAACATGAGCTATGAGTTCCGCACCCCGCTGACCTCGATCGGCGGCTTTGCCGAACTGCTCGAAGCTGGGCTGGGCGGAGACCTTAGCGAGAACGGCAAGGAATATGTCGGGGCGATCCTGCAGTCGGTCGAGCGGCTGGGCGAACAGATCGAATCCGTGCTCGACCTGTCGCAAAGCGAAGCCGGGATGCTGCCGCTGGCGCGTGAGGAGATCGACCTCGTGCCCTTCGTGGCCAAGCTGGTCGAGGACCGTGCCGCGCGGATCAAGGCCGCGAACCTGACGCTCGACATGCGCGGCGACAAGAACGCCGGGCGGCTAGAGGGCGACCGGCGGCGTCTGGGCCGCGCGATCGGCCACCTGATCGACAATGCCATTGCCGCGACCCCCGAAGGCGGCCGCATCCTGGTCGAACTGGGCGTGCACAAGGGCAGGGCGCGGCTGGTCATTTCGGACAACGGCGCCGGGATGGA
>CAXRCQ010000444.1:0-2392 GCA_964228845.1 Blastomonas sp. | reverse complement strand
AGGCAACCGTGCGCCAGGCCTATGTCGATGCCCTGGCGCAGGATTTCGCCAATGGCTGCATCCTGCTGCGCCACGGCTCGGCCGAGCTGGTGGCGGCGGCGGAGGAAAAACTCCACGGCGGCACCCCCGACCCGGCGGTGTTCGAACGCGTCGCCCGCGCCTTCCGCCAGCAGCCCGGAGGCGAGCGGATGGACACGGTGGTGCTCGCATGCACCCATTTCCCGCTGGTCGGGGACGAGCTCGCCCGCGCCTTCGGTCGCGCGGTGCAGTTCGTGCACGGCGCCGACGGAATCGCCCGGCGCATCGCCTGGCTGACGCGCGATCAGCGGTTCGAGGGCAATGGCCTTCGCTTTGTGGCGACAGGCTCCGCCGATGCCATCACGCCGTATCGACCGGCTCTCACGGCGCGAGGTTTTGCTTCGTTCGAAAGTCTTTGATCGATCGGCACGATCAAGCTGACACCGATTTTCCATTGGCGAATGCAGGATGCGAATGCTTAACCCCGAGCCGCTATAGGACCTTTTGTCCTATAAGTTGCGAGCCGTTATCGCTGGAATTGCGGGATATTGTTGCTATGAGTGCCGCAGCAGATGCGCACGCAACAGGTCGCGTAGGGGGTGGAGCGCAACGGGCTGCAACATCATATGTCAGGACCAGGGTGGCTGCGTGAACTACGACCAGATTTTCGAAGCGGCGATTGACCGGCTGCACGCCGAGGGACGCTACCGGGTCTTTATCGACATCCTGCGCAACAAGGGCGCGTACCCCAATGCGCGCTGCTTCCACGGGCATAACGGCCCCAAGCCGATCACCGTCTGGTGCTCGAACGACTATCTCGCAATGGGTCAGCATCCCAAGGTCATTTCCGCGATGGAAGAGGCGCTGCACAATGTGGGCGCTGGGTCAGGTGGCACGCGCAATATCGGCGGCAACACGCATTATCATATCGAGCTCGAGCAGGAACTGGCCAGCCTGCACGGCAAGGACAGCGCGCTGCTGTTCACTTCGGGCTATGTCTCGAACGACGCGACGCTCTCGACGCTGGCGCGTATCCTGCCGGGCTGCATCATCTTTTCGGACGAACTCAACCATGCCTCGATGATCGCGGGCATCCGCAATTCGGGCTGCGAAAAGCGCGTTTTCCGCCACAACGATGTCGAGCATCTCGAAGAGCTGCTCGCCGCCGAAGACCCGAACGTGCCCAAGCTGATCGCGTTCGAAAGTGTCTATTCGATGGACGGCGACGTCGCCCCGATCCACGCGATCTGTGACCTTGCAGACAAGTACAATGCGCTGACCTATCTCGACGAGGTGCATGCTGTCGGCATGTACGGCGCGCATGGCGGCGGCATTTCGGAGCGCGACGAGGCGGCCGCACGGCTGACGATCATCGAAGGCACGCTTGGCAAGGCCTTTGGCGTGATGGGCGGATATATCGCGGCCGACCAGAAGATCATCGACGTGATCCGCAGCTATGCCCCCGGTTTCATCTTCACCACCTCGCTGTCGCCGGTGCTGGTCGCCGGTGCGCTTGCCAGCGTGCGCCACCTGAAACAGTCGAGCGAGGAGCGCGAAGGGCAGCAGGCCGCTGCCGCCACGCTCAAGCGGCTGTTCGCGGAAGCCGGACTGCCGGTGATGGACACCACCACGCATATCGTGCCGCTGATGGTCGGCGATCCGGTCAAGGCCAAGCGGATCAGCGACATGCTGCTCGCCGAATATGGCGTCTACGTGCAGCCGATCAATTTCCCGACCGTGCCGCGCGGCACAGAGCGGCTGCGCTTCACCCCCGGCCCCAGCCATGACGAAGCGATGATGCGCGACCTCACGTCCGCGCTGGTCGAGATCTGGGACCGGCTCGAACTGCGCAAGGCCGCCTGATCGGATGCGGCCGCAGCGGTACAGCGTTGGAGCGATCATTCTCCACTGGCTGATCGCCGCAGCGCTCGTCTTCCAGATCGTCTTTGCCGAATCGCTCGAAGGGCCGCGCGGGCCGGATCTGTTCGCGCGCTATCAACTGCACAAGTCGGTCGGCATAACCATCCTGCTGCTGAGCCTCGTGCGGCTCGGCTGGCGCTATATCGCGCCGCGCCCTGCCCCGGTCCAGGGACCGAAATGGGCGATGACGCTGTCGGGCCTTGTCCATTTCGGCTTTTATGTCTTCATGATCGGCGCGCCCCTGACCGGCTGGATCATCGTCTCGACCTCGAAGATCAAGGTCGATACGCTGCTGTTCGGCTCCATCCCCTGGCCGCACCTGCCGGTGCCTGCGAGCTGGGGCGAGCCGGCGGAATTCCTCCATCATTTCATGCCCAATGTCGCGATCGCGCTGCTGGCGCTGCATGTCGCAGGGGCGCTCAGGCACCAATATCTGCTCGGCACGCCGATTCTG
>CAXRCQ010000443.1:0-3070 GCA_964228845.1 Blastomonas sp. | reverse complement strand
GCGAAGGTCGGCACGCCCTCGGCCTCGGCCAGCTTCAGCCCGCCCGCATCGGGATCGTTCGAGGCGACGAGCACCACCTCATAGGGGCAGGACGGCGCGCGCGAGGCGTAGAGCAGCGCGGCCATATTGGTGCCGCTGCCCGAAATGAGGATGGCGACCTTGGCCTTCACCTCTCCCCTCCCACCTGCGGGAGGGGGGGCTGAGCCGTAGGCGAAGACGGGGTGTGCATAGGCGAGCCATCGCACAGGCCCACCCGGCGCAGTAAGCCGCGCTGCCCCTCTCGCACGCGGGAGGGGAGAGGGGTTGGCTTACCCCGCATGGGTGGCCCTCCACGCGGTCTTTGCGCTCCAGGTCTCGGCCGATCCGCTGACGGTGCAGCCCTTGTCGCCCGGCTCGATCCGCCCGATACGGTGGACGGTCTCGCCCGCCGCCTCGAGATCGGCGGTGATGCTGGCGACATCGCTCTGATCGACCACCAGCACCATGCCGAGGCCGCAGTTGAAGGTGCGCGCCATTTCCTCGGGCTCGATATTGCCCTGTGCCTGGAGGAAGGCCATCAGCCGGGTCTGCGTCCAGGCATCGGCATCGACATGCGCGTCCGCACCGTCAGGCAGCACGCGCGGGATATTCTCCAGCAGTCCGCCGCCGGTGATATGCGCCATTGCCGCGATCCGGCCCGATTTCACCACCGGCAGCAACGAGGATACATAGATCCGCGTCGGCGCGATCAGCGCGTCGATGAGCAGAATCTCCTGATCGAACAGGGCAGGGCGGTTCATCTTCCACCCCTTGTCCGCAGCCAGACGGCGGACCAGCGAATGGCCATTCGAGTGCACGCCCGACGAGGCGAGGCCGAGCAGCACATCGCCCGGCTTCACCCGGTCGCCGGTCAGCACCTCGTCGCGCTCGACCGCGCCGACGCAGAAGCCCGCCAAGTCGTAATCGCCTGGCGCATACATGCCCGGCATCTCGGCGGTCTCGCCGCCGATCAGCGCGCATCCGGCGAGCTTGCACCCGTCAGCAATACCGGCGACGACGCGCTCGGCCACGCCCGTATCGAGCTTGCCGGTGGCGAAATAGTCGAGGACGAACAGCGGCTCGGCCCCCTGGACGAGGAGGTCGTTGACGCACATCGCCACCAGATCGATGCCGATCGCATCGTGCCGGTCATGGTCGATCGCCAGCTTCACCTTGGTGCCGACACCATCGTTGGCCGCGACCAGCAACGGATCCTTGAACCCGGCAGCCTTGAGATCGAAAAATCCGCCAAAACCGCCCAACTCGGCATTGGCCCCGGGGCGCGCGGTCGCCCTGGCCAGCGGGCCGATGGCCTTGACCAGCGCATTGCCAGCGGCAATCGAGACACCCGCCTGGGCATAGCTGTAACTTGTCGGATTGGGCGCATCGCCGGTCTTGTCAGTCATGGCCAGAGCGGTTAGCGACTTCTCGCTTGGATTTCCACGCCATTGTCGCCAAAAGAGCGGCCACGCCGCCACCGGAGACGGGCAGGGGGCAAGCAGCTCATTTTTGCGCGGTTGTTTGAAGCTAGGATAACTTGACCACCAGCCTGCCCCTGCAACGTCCGGCACCGAAACGCTCGCGCGCCTGGATCGCCTTCGCCCTGTTCGCGCTGCTGCTTGGCGCGGGCGCGCTGGTCTATGCCCAGATCGAAGGCGACCGCGGCATACCGCCGATTGCCAGCGGCGGCGATTTCGAGGTGAGCGGCGTCGAGGTCGACGGGTCGGGCAAGAATGCCGATGAAGCCCGATCCAATGCCTGGCGCGACGCGCAACGCAAGGGCTGGCAGAAGCTCTGGTCGCAGATGAACCGTTCGGGCGCAGCGCCCAAGCTCAGCGATTCGGCGCTCGACGGCATCGTCTCGGCGATCGTGGTCGAGAACGAGCAGATCGGCCCGCGCCGTTATATTGCGACTTTGGGCGTGCTCTTCGATCGCGCGCGCGCCGGCGAACTGCTTGGCGTGAGCGGATCGATCCTGCGCTCCGCCCCCATGCTCGTGGTGCCCATCTATATCAGCGGCGGTGCATCCCAGACCTTCGAGAGCCGCACGCCCTGGCAAGCCGCCTGGGCGCGATATCGCACCGCCGAGAGCATCGTCGATTACATCCGGCCTTATGGTTCGGGCGCGGATTCGCTGCTGGTCAACGCGGCGCAGTCCGGACGGCGCAGCCGCACCTGGTGGCGGTTGATCCTCGACCAGTTCGGCGCTGCCGACGTGGTCATCCCGGTGGTTCATGTCGAGCGCCAATATCCCGGCGGGCCGATCACCGGACGCTTTGCCGCGCGATTCGGACCCGACAGCCGGCTGCTCGGCACCTTCACCCTGCGTGCGCGCAACAGCGACGGCCTGGCCGCGATGCTCGACGAGGGAATCAAGCGGCTTGATCGCATCTATGCCGGCGCAGTGCGCTCGGGCGAGCTCAGGCCCGATTCGTCGCTGATCATCGAAAAGCCGGTCGAGATCGTCGAGGAGATGCTCGATGACAGCATTGCCGAGGAAATCCCCGTCGAAAGCGGAGCCGGGCTGAGCACCGGGGCGCAGATCATCTCGATCCAGTTCGACACGCCCGATGTCGCTGCGGTGCAGGCAGGAGAGCGGCTGGTGCGCAGCATCCCCGGCGTCACCTCGGCCAGCACCGCCAGCCTGGCGCTGGGCGGGACGTCGGTGATGCAGGTCAATGCGCAGATCGATATCGATGCGCTGCGCGGCGCACTCGAGGCGCGCGGCTCGCGCGTCCAGCAGGGGGCCGGGGTGTGGCGGCTTGCGCGCCCTGCACCCGCAGCCCCGGCTGCGCCCGGCGGCGGGGGATAAGCATGACACGCCAGTTCGCTCTGCACTTCGCGGCAGCAGGACCGGAGGGGGACAGCGAGTTTCTGGTCACGGCATCGAACCGCGCGGACATTGACCGTCTGTTCGACTGGACCCGCCTGCCTTTCGGCGCGGCTGTGCTGGTAGGCCCGGCAGGATCGGGCAAGACCGTGATCGGCAGGGCGTTTGCCGGTGGTTCGGGCGGCGGTTTCATCGACACTGCCGATGCCGAGAGCGACGAGA
>CAXRCQ010000442.1:0-5089 GCA_964228845.1 Blastomonas sp. | reverse complement strand
GCGCGCTGGCATTGCCATAGGACACGATCATCCCGCGCCGCCCGGTGCTGTCGAGCGACGCCTCCCATGTGTCGAGCCCGACCCCGTCATAGACGACGCGCACGCCTGCGCCGCCGGTCAGTTCGCGCACGCGGGCAGCCGTGTCCTCGCGGGTGTAGAAGACGATATAGTCGGCCCCGGCCTCGCGCGCGAGCGCGGCCTTGTCATCATTGCTGACGGTGCCGATCACGGTTGCACCCACGGCCTTCAGCCATTGCACCAGCAGCAGCCCGACCCCGCCGGCTGCCGCGTGGACGAGCACCGCCTGGCCCGGTTCGACCCGCGCGCAGCGTTCGACCAGGAATTCGGTGGTGCAGCCCTTGAGCATGGCCGCAGCCGCGACCTCGTCCGAGATATCCTCGGGCAATTTGAACAGGCTAGCGGCGGGCAGGTTGCGGATATCGGCATAGGCCCCCCGCGCCGGGCCGAAGGTCGCGACGCGATCGCCCGCGCTCAGCCAGTCGACGCCCTCCCCGACCGCCTCGACGACGCCCGCCGCCTCGAGCCCCAGACCGCCCGGCAGATCGACCGGATAGATGCCGCGCCGATGATAGGTGTCGATATAGTTGAGGCCGACTGCGGTCTGGCGCAGCGTCACCTCGCCGGGGCCCGGGGCGGGCAGATCGACCGTCTGCCATTCGATCACCTCGGGGCCGCCATTGGACCGGATTATCGCCTGACGTGCCTGCATCATTCTGCTCCATCCGAATTCGTGCCGGCCAGGGTACAGCTGGCCTGCATCCAGCGCTGGTTGATACCGATCCGGATCGCGCCCGGATCGGCCCAGCCATAGGCCACCGCCCGCTCCATGTCATCGGGCGTGAAGACATAGAGCACCAGCGACGGCCGGTTGCGGCTGGGCTGCGGCCAGACCACATTGCGGATACGGATGATCGCCTCGGGCGCGCCGCTTTCCCCACCGCCCAGCCGCAGTCGCCCGCCCTGATCGTGCGTCGTCATCCCGGCTTGGAACAGCCAGTCCTCGCTGCCATCCGCCCTGGGCGCATGGCGCTTCACGCTCATCCAGCAGACAAAGGGACGCGCGCGCAGCAGGCGTGTCTGACGCCCGTCTGCCAGACGCACGGTCAGCCCTTCGGCGTCGAGGCTGAGCGGGATCGCTCGGTCCGAGCATCCCTTGTCAGCAGGGACAAAGGCCGTGCCGCCCGCGCTCGATGCCTGCATGGCAAGCCGGCAGGGACCAATCGTCCATTCGGTGGGGGCGGCGGCCACGGGCTCGCTGGCGACGACCGTGCCGAAACGATCGATACTGTGCCAGACCAGCCCGTTGCCCTGCGCCTCGATGAGCACGCCTGTCCAGGGGGCAGCCGCGCGCCCGGCTTCGCCATCGAAATAGACCTGCTCTTCGTTGGTGAACGTTCCGGTCGGCAAAGCGGGCTGCGCCAGTACCGGAGCGGGCGAGGCGGACATCAGGAGCAGGACAAGGCGTTTCATTGCATCATTACGCCCAAGCACCCCGCAGTCGTCAACTTATTTGTCCGGACAAATTGCGTTCTTTCCGGATCGTGCTACGCTGGCCTGATCACGCCGAGGAGAGACGGACATGCTGCGCATATGGACCATGGCACTGCTGTTCTGGTGCGGCTGCACCGTTCAGGCGCATGCCCGAGCCGACGAGACCGCGCGCGCGATCCTCGAGCAGGCCGTGGCGGCTGCGGGGGGCGAGGCCTGGCTCAACCCCGCCACGCTTTATCTGGCCGGGCACGCCGTGTTCTACGCGCCGGACAGCGCCGAGCCGCGCAGCACCGCCGACGATTATCGCATGTGGCGCGCGATGAACCCCGATCGCACCAGCGCGCACGGGGCCGATGGCAAGGTACGGATCAGCGCGAGGGCCGGCGGCGCGCTGCTGTTCGAAATCGGCTATGACGGTACCACGACCTGGACCGAGAAGGGCGTGATGCCCCGGGAGCAGGCCGACGCCTATTGGGCGAGCAATTTCGGCTTCGGCATCATCCGCGAAGCGCTGGGCCAAGGCTTCAGGCTGGAGCGTGCGCCCGACCGCGACGTCGGCGGTTACAAGGTCGCGCTGATCCGCGTCATCTCGCCCGACGGGGCCAGCACGCTGTTCGGCATTGACCGCAAGAGCCACTATATCCGCTATATGGGCTTTACCACCCCGCGCGGCTTCCACGAGCGCACCTATGACGACTTCACCCGCCTCCCCACGGGCTGGGTCCAGGCGCGCGAAGTGACGCTGTTCTATAACGGCGTGAAGGCGAACACGGTATTCTGGCGCGAGGTGAGGGTGGACGAGGCGATCGATCCGGCGGTGTTTGCGCCTCCGTCAGGATGAGAGCTGGCGGTAGACTGCGGCCACGCGAATGGCCTGTACTGTGATTTGCAACATACAATCGATCGTCTCAACGAGCCGATGGCAGCGATCGACTACTCGTCCCCTTCGAGCCTGTTGGGGGTCGATGGCGCTTTGCTCGTCGGGGTCAGCGAAACCCATTCGATCGCAAATTCATGCGGGCTGCCATAGGTTGCCGGCGATCCCTCGATCTCGATCCAGTAATGGCCGCAATCACCTTCGCTCGCGGCGAAAACCGTGCTCAACCTCGCGCTCGTGGTTTGGGCTCGCTTGATCGGCGGCGCATCGGCGCGCTCGGCACAGCGCAGCTGGATCCACGGCGCAGCACGCCATTCTGCCCCTCGCGCGCTTGTCAGGGCCTGCAGGCGATAGTTCTGGCCGGGATCGAGTTTCACCAACTGGCGCGCGGCCACCCCGCCGAGCGTGTCGGCGACCTCCACCACCAGGGCGTTGTCCGGCTTGCTGATATAGCCCGAAAAACCGCCGCGTGAGATCAACTCCCAGTCAAACGGCAGCAGCTTGGCCTCTTGAGTAAAATTCGCGTTACGCAGCAGGTTGCGGGACTTGCCGGCGGCACCCAGCTTGGCGGCGGCATCAAGTCGCTGGACCAGTCGTTCGGCAGGATCGAAAGCGCCGTCTTGCGCCAGCCGGGTGAGCAGAAGCTGATCGCGCGCTTCCTGCCCAGCATAACGGATATCGGCGAGACGCCCCCTCAACTCGGCGAGATTGACGAGACCCGGCCGGTATTCGAGCGCAGTGACCCAGAAGGCATCGGCCCAAGGCGGATCGGCACGAAGCATCTTGGCAAGCGGCGCAACACTTTCCTTGTATTGCAGCGCCTGGACCAGCGTTCCCATAAAGGCATCGCGGGTGGCTGGCTGGGTGCGCATGGCAATGTCATATTGGCCGAGCACACCCTTGAGATCATTCTTCACGCCGTAATCGCGAATGAGGTAGCTGTGAGTCAGCGGATCGCGATTGGTCAGTTGAGCGGCAAAGCGGATCAGCCGCGTCGCTTCCGAGCTTCGCCCGCGGCTCGCTTCGACATAGGCAATGTTGCGCAGGGCAGCAGCATTGGTTGGCTCGAGCCGTAGCGCCTCACGCGACAGCGCTTCGATCCGGCTTGCCGATGCCGGTTTGATCTTGCCGCTGACCGGGTCGAGCGTCTTGCGCAGCTCCAGTTCGGCGGCGCGACCGATGCTGTAGCCGTTGGCGACCGGAAATGTCGCAACCGGCGGGTTCTGGGTTCGCCGTGCGATATTGCCATAGGCGGCCACTGCCGACACCATCGCCAGCGATACGGCGGTTGCCCAAATCACGGTGGATTTGATCATCTGCTTTCCCGAAAGTGGCACAGCGGCACCGCGCCCCGAAGGGAGAGCGCGGTGCGGCCATGATTATTGGTCGGCTGCCTTGCCCGTCGCGCCATAGCCATAGCCATAGCCATAGCCATAGCCATAGCCATAGGCCTCGTTGCGATGGTCCAGCTTGGTCACCAGCACGCCCAGGACGTTGCCATCGCCTTCGCGAATTCGCTGCAACGCACCGGAGATCGCACGGATCTTGGCGCGATTGGCCTCGATCGTGAAGATCACGCCCTCGACGCTGGCCGCGATCAGGGGAACGTCTGCAAGGCCCAGTACCGGCGGAGCGTCGATCACGACATGGTCATAGTCGGCGGTGAGCTTGCTGATCAGCAGTTTCAGCCGATCCGAAGACAAGAGCTGCGCGGCATTGGGCGGCATGCGACCGGCGAAGATATGATCGAACGGCAGGCCTTCGGTCTTCCCGACGATGCCCGAGACGTCGTCATCGCCGCTCAGGAAGTCGCTCAGGCCCTTCTCGTTGCCGCGGACGTTCACGATCTTGTGCAGCGACGGGTTGCGCATGTCGGCGTCGATCATCACCACCCTGCGTCCGGTTTCGCTCAGCAGCTTGGCCACAGCGAACGCGGAGCTGGATTTGCCCTCGTTGGGGATGGTGCTGGTCAGCAGGAATGAGCGCGGAACACCATGCGATGTCAGGAAACGCATGTTGGTGTTGAGCGCCAGATAGGCCTCGTACAACGACGAGCTTCGGACGCTCAACTGCTCGATCACATCATCGGCATCGGTATTGGGAATCGACCCCAGCAGCGGCAGACCGAAGAGCTGCTTGACCGCACTGGGATCACGCAGGGCCTGGTCGAGGCTTTCCTTGGCAAACAGCACGCCACCCGAGATCGCGACACCCGCCACCAGCGATAGCAGCAAATTCACCAGCAGGTTGGGGCTCGAGGGACCGTCGGGCTGCTCCGCCGGATCGATCACCGAAACGTTGCTCTTGCGAACGTCAGCAACGCCGATTTCCTTGTAGCGCTGCAGCAGCGCATTGTACAATTCGCGGTTGGTGTCGGCTTCGCGCTTCAATATGCCGTATTGGATTGAATCGCCACGCTCCGAAATCAGCTCTGCCTTGAGCGCCTCAACCCGCGCACGCAGTGCGTCTTCCCGCTGCTTGGCAACGCGGAAGTCGGCCTGCAGGTCAGAGCCCGAACGGCCCTGTTCGTCGCGAATGGCGGAGTCCAGTGAGGCAATCTCAGAGCGCATCGCCTGAAGCCGCGGATAACCCGGCTCGAACTGGTTGAGCAGCTTGGCATATTCCGCCTGAAGCAGCGAGCGGCGCTCGCGCAGGCTGGCAATGGCGGTGCGCGAAGGCCCTGCGGTTTCGGACGTGCCA
>CAXRCQ010000441.1:0-3913 GCA_964228845.1 Blastomonas sp. | reverse complement strand
CGTGACGGGAACACCGGGATGGCGATAAAGTCTGGATTGTCCCGGCCCAGAGTCACGCAATACGATGACATCGAAAGCTCGGCGGCATCGAACTCGCGATTGCGCAGCATCCGGAAGAACGTTTCCTCGACGGACAGCACCTGAAAGTTGAGATCGATCCCATCGGGGCGGACCGTCTGCGACAGCAGCGCCTCGGTGCGATCATAGCCCCAACAGGCGAGCGAGAGGTTCAATCTAGTCATACGGAAACGGCCTCCAAAGTGTCGATAATCATGGCTGTGGGTGCGATTTCGCTGCCGGTGCGGCTCGATTCGAGTAGGGCTGCGCAGCACGCCACCGTCTTCACGCCCCAGCGGCCATCATGGATCGGCTGGACCAGACCGAGTGCGCCTTCAACGAATTCATCGATGACCTCGACCCGCGGCAGGCTTGGCGGATCGATCGCGAGAAACTCACGGTGTTCATCGCCATAGAGCGTGATGCCTTGGGGCGAGAGCTTGAGATCGGCGCGTTCGCAACTGACCAGCACAAAGCCGAAATGCTCATGATACGGCGCCGGCGGTTCGCTGGTCGATGCGCCGTCCTCGCCATACGCTCGGCGTATCTTGGCAGCGCTTTCGGTCGCTGGTTCGAGGTTCCTGAGCGCGCGCCGCGTGTCACCGTATTGCTCCGGATCCTTCTCGCGGCCGAGTTCCGATATCCAATTAACCAGTTCGTCGGAATCATAATGGGCGTAGCCACTGTACGTCAGCGATGCGACAGCCCCACCCTCGAATCCCATCATCGCGGCATATGCGCCCTCGCTCGGGCGACTGGAATCCCAATTGCCCGCAACCGCGCGCACGAATGTCACATCGCGTCCGACAAGCCGCCGCGCCACGTCAATTTGGTGAGCGGCTTGACTGTAGACAACGCCCCCACCACGCGCGCTGTCCAGCTCTTCGGGGCGACGCGGCCGATACATGAAATCGGTGAAGTTCATCGCCGTGAGTTGCCGCACCGCACCAAAGCCGCCGCTGGCGATCAACTCGGCGGCTCGGCGGACCGGGGCATCAAAGCCATGGCTGGGGCCGACCAGGAGCAGTTTGCCGGCCCGGCGTGCCGCCGCTTCCATCGCGACGCACTCGGCGACAGAGATCGCCATCGGCTTTTCGACCAGAACATGCTTGCCCGCACCGAGGGCCGCGATTGCCTGCGTCGCGTGCAGTTCGTGTGGCGTCGCGATATAGACGGCATCAATATCGGCGGCGAGCAACCCCTCCAGGCTTTCATATGACTTGGCTCCGAACTCGCGCGTGAATTGAGCACGTGGGGACGCGCGCAGATCGAACGCCGCGGCGATCTCGAC
Source organism: Blastomonas sp. (assembly GCA_964228845.1). GTDB lineage: Bacteria > Pseudomonadota > Alphaproteobacteria > Sphingomonadales > Sphingomonadaceae > Blastomonas. The sequence continues at coordinate 2,565 of CAXRCQ010000441.1, read as the reverse complement.
CCGTGGGTGCGCGCGCAACGCCGGAAGCGTCAGCATGAACCCCCGGCCAAGGCCGACAATGCCGATCCGAAGTGCCTTCATGTTTATCCTCGATCTGCCAGGTCGGTCCTTGAAATGCGGCCCGCTTGAAACGCACAATACTTCTATGTAGAAGTGTTTTCAAGAAGTGGATGAAACACCTTCGTGGCACGGCGCCTTGGCACAGCCACTTTGCGATAAGGATAGGCGATGACACCCCAACAAAATGACATCCTCGCCCGAGTCGAGGGCAGCGCGCCGATGGGCAGGCTGATGCGCCAGCACTGGATGCCCGCGTGCATGTCCGAAGAGGTGGCCGAACCGGATTGTACGCCGCTGCGCGTCCGCCTCCTCGGCGAGAATATGGTGGTGTTCCGCGACAGCAAGGGTCGTCTGGGCGCGCTTGACGAGCAATGCCCGCACCGCCGCGCGTCGCTGGCCTTTGGCCGCAACGAGGAATGCGGCCTGCGTTGCCTCTATCATGGCTGGAAGTTCGACGTGAACGGCAACGCCATCGACATGTCGTCCGAGCCGGTCGACGCCAAGCTGCGCAGCACGATGAAGACCAAGGCCTATCCGGTCCAGGAGGCCGGCGGGTTCGTCTGGGTGTGGATGGGCAATCCCGATCAGGTGACGCCGTTCGACAAGCCCAACTGGGCGACCGTACCGGACGACAAGATCAGCATCGTGAAGATGCATGGCGCATGCAACTGGGCACAGGTGCTCGAAGGCTCCATCGACTCGGCGCACAGTTCGAGCCTGCACTCGTCCAACATGCCGACGGCAACCGAGGTCAGCGGATCGACCGCGACCGACACCGCCTGGCTACGGCCGTCGGCCGACAAGGCGCCACGCCTTGAGGTCCAGAAGACCAGCTTTGGCTTCCGCTATGTCGCGATCCGCAAGCCGATCGTCGACGCCGATGCCACTGATTATATCCGCATGACACTCTATGTGGCGCCCTATACCGTCCACATTCCATCGAATGACCAATATCATCTGAGCCAGATGCTGGTCCCGATCGATGATGAGAACACGATGTTCTACTGGGTCGCCTGGCATCCCGAAAAAGGCATTTCGACCGACGCATGGCGCAAATTCTGCGGTGCCGAGATCGGCAAGGATGTCGAGCCGATCACCTTCAAAAAGATGCGCAACGCAGGAAACAACTATCTCCAGGATCGCGTAGCCATGAAGGACGGCGATTTCACCGGTATCTACGGCATCCCGGCGCAGGACATGGCGATGTGGGAATCGATGGGTACGCTCGCCGATCGTGGCGATGATCGCCTGGGGTCGAGCGACAAGGCGATCTTCACGTTCCGCACACAGATGTACCGCGCCGCGCAGGCGGTGGAAAAGGGCGAGCCGGCGATCGGCACGACCGAGCCGCACATTCCGAACGCCAAGCTCATGTCGTTCGAAGGCATCGTGCCTAAGGGCACCGACTGGCGGCTGCTCAATGTCTCGGACGAAGAGGCGGATATCATGCGGACCGTATCGACAGATGTCGACGCTCTCGGGGACGTCCGCGCTTGATGATGTCCCTGCCGCCCATTGCCGGGCTCGACGCGGATGCCGTCAGTCATTTCGTCCAGTCCGTACTCAAGGAGGATCTGGGGCTAGGTGGTGATGTCACCACCGACCTCACCATCCCCGCCGACGCACGGCTGATCGCGACGATCCAGACTCGCGAGCAGATTGCCGTTGCGGGCATCGATCTCGCCCAGGTCTTCTTCGAGGCCCTTGATCCCGATGTCCGGGTCGAGCGGCTTGCCAGGGATGGAGATGAGCTCCAGGCGGGTGCCCCGATCATGCGCGTGGAGGGTCGCGCCCGCCCGATGTTGTCGGCGGAGCGCTCGGCGCTGAACACGCTGCAGCACCTCACCGGTATTGCCACCCTTACTCGAAGCTATGCCAACATGATCGCGGGCACGTCGTGCATCCTGCTCGACACCCGCAAGACCATACCCGGCCTGCGCGCAATTGAGAAATATGCTGCCCGCATGGGCGGGGCGCACAATCATCGTATGCGGCTCGACGACGGCATCCTGATCAAGGACAATCATGTCGCGATCTGCGGCTCGATCGAGGCGGCCGTGCGCGCGGCCAAGGCGGGCAAGTCAGCACTCCCGGTCCAAGTCGAAGTCGACACAATCGACCAGATCGAGCCGGCACTGAAGGCAGGCGCCGATCGGCTGCTCTTCGACAATATGTCGGTCGAAATGCTGCGCGAGGGTGTGGCGCTGGTTGCGGGCCGCGTGCCGATCGAAGCGTCAGGTGGCGTGCGGCTCGATACCATCCGTGCGATCGCGGAAACGGGAGTTACTTACGTCTCCGTCGGCCGCATTACGCAGAGCGCACCGGCTGCCGATATCGGTCTCGATTACACAATAGCGGCTTGATGGTGCTGTCCGTCGAGGAAACGTTCTTCCGGATGCTGCGCAATCGCGAGTTCGATGCCGCCGAGCTTTCGATGTCATCGTATTGCGTGACTCTGGGCCGGGACAATCCAGACTTTATCGCCATCCCGGTGTTCCCGTCACG
>CAXRCQ010000440.1:0-7718 GCA_964228845.1 Blastomonas sp. | reverse complement strand
CCGCTGATCTTCGGCTGAGAACCCGCTTGCCCGGACGGCGCGGATCGGGCATCCGCCGCGCCGTCCGGCGGCAATGACAGAAGGTGTTGAATGGTGAACGCAAGGCACAGATCGATGCTGGCCATGGGATTGGCCTTTGTCGCGGCGGTCATCGCCGGGACCGGCGCGATCATGGCGACCGCATCGGGCGCGACGCCTGCCATGCCCGTCGGCGATGCGACGCGCGGCGCGCAGGTCTATGAGGACAATTGCACCGGCTGCCATTCGCTCGACGCCAATCGCGTCGGCCCTGCGCATCGCGGCGTCTTCGGGCGCAAGGCCGGCAGCGCGCCGGGCTTCGCCTATTCGCCGGGTCTCAAAAAGGCGAAATTCGTCTGGGACGCGGCGAAGCTCGACAAGTGGCTGACCAATCCGCAGGGCTTCGTGCCCGGAGCCAAGATGGGCTTCCGCCTGTCCGACGCCCAGAAGCGCGCCGACGTGATCGCGTATCTGAAGAAGGAAAGCGGGAAGTAACCGCCAGCACCGTGTCCAAGGAAATATTCCCGAGCGCCCCCTTTCGCAGGGACGCCTAAAGAGGCATATTGGGCAGATGGACGGCGTTTCGGACAGCATGGACAGGTTTTTCGGCCATTCGGCCACCACCCAGGGCATCACGGTGCGGGTGGCGGTGAGCTTCCTGCCGGATCGCTCGCGCGCAGACAGTGCGCGCTGGTTCTGGTCCTACCATATCCGCATCGAGAACCATTCGGACCAGGCGGTGCAACTGCTGACCCGGCACTGGGTGATTACCGACGGGCGCGGCGGCGTGCACCAGGTCGATGGCGAGGGCGTGGTCGGCGAACAGCCGGTGATCCAGCCGGGCAAGGCGCATGACTATGTTTCGGGCTGCCCGCTCAACACCCCGACCGGGCGGATGGAGGGCGTGTACCGCATGCTGCGCGACGACGGGCAGATGATCGCGGTGGAAATCCCGCGTTTTCCTCTGGTCGCACCGGCGGTTGCCGACTAATCCCCTTTTTCCATGAAGCGTACCCATCTTCCGCTCAACGGCCTGCGCGTTCTCGACGCCGCAGCGCGGCACCTGAGCTTTACCCGTGCTGCCGACGAGCTGGCCGTGACCCCGGCAGCGGTCGGCCAGCAGATCCGCGCGCTCGAGGAGATGCTGGGCGTCGTCCTGTTCCGGCGCACGCCCAAGGGGCTCGAGCTGACCGATGAGGCAGGCGCAGGGCTCGATGCGCTGCGCAGCGGCTTCCTGCAGTTCGAGGAAGCGGTGCGCGCGATGCAGCAGGGCCAGTCAAGCTTTCGCCTGACCATCGCGGTGCCGCGCGATTTCGCCGCCAAATGGCTGCACCACCGGCTGATCGGCTATGCCGCCGCCAACCCCGAAATCCGCTACACGCTCGTCTCGGGCGATAGCGATATCGATTTTACCGAAGCCAATCTCGATTGCGCGATCCGGCTTGCCGATGGACCGGCGGAGCTGGAGGGCGCGCAGATCGGCCCGGCGCAGTTCGTCACCGTTTCCGCTCCCGGCTATGATGGCGACCGGCGGATCGAATGGCCCGGCTGCCAGCGCGGCGCGGGCGAAGATCAAGCCGATGATTCGACCGTGATGCAGGTCGCCGATGCTGGCCTCGGGCTCGATGCGGCGATTGCCGGCTTCGGCATCGTCACCGTGCCCTGGCTGCTCGCCGAACGCGACCTCACCGAAGGGAAGCTGGTGGCGCTGGGCGACGTGCGCGACTCCCGCCGCGCCTTCTGGGTGGTCGCGCCGACCCCGCAATGGCGGCAGAAAAAGGTCAAGGCGCTGGTCGCCGCGCTCACTGCAGCATGAGCGGGCTTTCTGTCCTGACGAGCGACCGGCTGACGCTGCGTCCGGTTCGGCTGGATGATGCCGAGGCGCTGTTCGAGGTGCTTTCCGATCGCGAGCTGATGACCTGGTGGTCGTCGGGCCCGCACCAGTCGGTCGAGGAGACGCGCGCCTATATCGAACCGGCGACCGGCAGCGGCGGCTGGCGCAGCTGGGCGATCACGCGCACCGGCGAAGACATCGCGCTCGGCTGGGTCAACGCGCACCAGCGGCGCGAGAATGTCAGCGAGATCGGCTATATCCTCGCCCGCTCGGCCTGGGGGCAGGGCATTGCGCGCGAGGCGGTCGGCCTGGTGCTCGACCAGCTGTTCCTCACCGAAGGCCAGCGGCGCGTCTTCGCCGATACCGATCCCGACAACCGCTTTTCCATCGGCCTGCTTCAGAAGATGGGATTCGTGCTCGAAGGCCATCTGCGCGCCGAATGGGAAACGCATATCGGCGTGCGCGACACCCTGCTGTTCGGCCTGCTCAGGGACGAGTGGCTGGCGGCTCGCCAAGCTGATCGAGCAGCCGCGCCATCAGCGTGACGAAGCCCGGCTGGTCGATGTCCGCCGCCGGATTATTGACCAGCGCGCTGACGAGATAGCGATCGCCGGTCTTCGAGCGGAGCAGGAAGCTCATCGCCATGATCCCCGGCTCGGACCCGCCCTTGTAGCCGAGATAGTCCCAGCGTTTCGCATTGACCGGCGGAATGCCGGGGTTGATCTTGAGGATCGCGCGCGTCACCGGATCGCCGTCGCGTTCGAGCATCGCCAGCAACCGCACGATATCGGCAGGGCTGGCAAACCATTCGACGGTGTCGATCTGGTTCGGCCCCCCGGTATAGACCGACAGGTCGAGATTCTTCAGGCGCAGCGTATCGCCCGTTTCGGCGAGCAATCTGGTCTGCGCGGCATCGTCCGCCGCGAGGAACCGGTCGCGCAAGGGCGCATTGGCGGGCATTTTCAGCCCGGTGACCGCTTGCGTCGACAGCAGCGGGATCATGTCCGACGGCTTGGCATGGCCGCTGGCCCTGATGATCGCGGCAAGCCTTTTCTGCCCGATCGCCGCGATCAGCGTATCGGTGGCGCTGTTGTCGCTGACCGAGACCATCAGCGTCGCGAGCGTCTGCAGCGTCATCGGCGCATTGTCGGGCCAGTCCTGCGCGATACCCGAGGGATGCGACTTCTGCGCGAGCGGCAGAATGTCGCTCCATTTCCGCTCGCCCGCGCGGACGGCCCGGTCGATCTCGGCGAGCACATAGAGCTTGAACACCGAGGCGATGGCGAAGCGCTCTGCGGCGTTGCGGCTGGCCAGAGTTTCCGCGCCCTTGTCGGTCAGCTTCTGCACGATCAGTCCGGTGCGCCCGGGCAGCGCGGCGATCTCTGCCGCCACCTTGTCGAGGCTGTCGCCTTCGGTGCGCGTGCCGGTGATGAACAGGCCAGAGAGCTTGCCCTCCAGCATGCCGATGGTGAAGGTGACGACCGCCTTGTCGAAGCGGATGTCCACGGCCGCCGAGCGCGCGTCCATCGGGCGCACCGCGACCACCGCCTGCGGCTCGCCATGCTGCGCCTTGAGGCCGGCGATGACTTGGGCGAGCTGGGCCTCGGGCACGGCGGCGACGAAGGCGGGGCTGAAGACGTCGGCCACCTTCGCCTTGCCCTGCAGCAGCGCCAGCACGCTGGCGGCGCCCAAGTCGAAGGCGGGGGCAGGGGTTGCGATGGGGGCGGGGGGTGTCTGGGCCTGGGCCAGAGGGGCCGTGATGGCGAGGCTCAGGGCTACCAGCGTGGACCGTAATCGGCATGGCTTGCGCACACGTCCCTCGACTTCGCTCGGGACAAACGGAGGTTGGATTGGCTCCGGCCCGACACTGGTCAAGCACCGCACAAATATCCCGTTTGTCCCGAGCGCAGTCGAGGGACGTTTCACGACCCGCCACCCAGGTACGAAACCCTTACGCATCGATCGCTTCACGATCGACCTGCGCCGCATGGTTCTGGATGAAGTTGAACCGGTGCTCCGGGTTCTTGCCCATCAGCTCGCCGACCAGCTCCTTCACCGCTGCATATTGCTCATAGGCCGGCGGCAGGGTGACGCGCAGCAGCGACCGGGTGGCGCGGTTCATCGTCGTCTCGCGCAGCTGGCCGGGGTTCATCTCGCCCAGCCCCTTGAACCGGCTGACTTCGACCTTCTTGCCCTTGAGCACCGTGGCTTCAAGCTCGGCGCGATGTGCATCGTCGCGCGCGTACCAGCTCTTGGCCCCGACCACGAGCCGGTAGAGCGGCGGCTGCGCGAGATACAGGTGCCCGGCCTTCACGATCTCGGCCATTTCCTGGAAGAAGAAGGTCATCAGCAGCGTGGCGATATGCGCCCCGTCGACATCGGCATCGGTCATGATGATGATGCGGTCGTAGCGCAGTTGGGCCGGGTCGCAATGCTTGCCGGTGCCGCAGCCCAGCGCCAGCGCCAGATCGGCAATTTCCTGATTGGCCAGGATCTTGGCGCTGTTGGCCGAGGCGACGTTCAATATCTTGCCGCGGATCGGCAGGATCGCCTGGGTCTTGCGGTCGCGCGCCTGTTTGGCCGATCCGCCCGCGCTGTCGCCCTCGACGATGAAGATCTCGGTCTCCGCGCCCTCGACCCCGGTGCCGTCATTGCTGCAATCGGTGAGCTTGCCGGGCAGCCGCAGCTTGCGCCCGCTCGTCGCGGTCTTGCGCTTGACCTCGCGCTCGGCCTTGCGCTTCAGCCGCTCGTCCATCCGCTCGAGCACCAGCCCGAGCAGCGCCTTGCCGCGCTCCATATTGTCGGTGAGGAAATGATCGACATGGTCGCGGATGGCCGCCTCGACCAGCCGCGCCGCCTCGGGCGAGGTTAGCCGGTCCTTGGTCTGGCTCTGGAACTGCGGATCGCGGATGAACACCGAGAGCATCAGCTCGCTGCCGGTCATCACGTCCTCGGCGGTGAGCTGCGCGGCCTTCTTGTTGCCGATCAGCTCGCCGAATCCGCGCAATCCTTTCAGGATCGCGGCGCGCAGCCCCGCCTCGTGCGTACCGCCATCGGGGGTGGGGATGGTGTTGCAATAATAGGAATAGCTGCCGTCGCTCCACAGCGGCCAGGCAACCGCCCATTCGACCCGGCCCTTGCCCTCGGGAAAATCCTGGCGACCGGCGAAGAAATCGGATGTCGCGCATTCGCGGCTGCCCAGCTGCTCGCGCAGAGGGTCGGCCAAGCCGCCGGGGAACTGGAACACCGCCTCTTGCGGTACCTTGTCGTCGGCGAGCTCCGGATCGCATTTCCAGCGGATCTCGACCCCGGCATAGAGATAGGCCTTGGAGCGGGCGAGCGCGAACAGCCGCGCTGGCTTGAATTTCGCACCGGCGCCGAAAATCTCCTCATCGGGCACGAAGCTGATCGTGGTCCCGCGCCGGTTGGGGGCAGCGCCGACCTTTTCGAGCGGACCCAGCGGTGCCCCGCGCGAAAAGCGCTGCGCGTACAGCTCCTTGTTGCGCGCAACCTCGACCAGCAATTCGGTCGACAGCGCGTTGACCACCGAGACGCCGACCCCGTGCAGCCCGCCGCTGGTCGCATAGGCCTTGTTCGAGAACTTGCCGCCCGAATGCAGCGTGGTGAGGATGACCTCGAGCGCGGACTTGCCGGGATATTTGGGATGCGGATCGACCGGGATGCCGCGTCCGTTGTCGCTGATCGTCAGATGGTTGCCCGCACGCAGCGTCACCTCGATCCGCGAGGCATGGCCCGCCACCGCCTCGTCCATGCTGTTGTCGAGCACTTCGGCGGCGAGGTGGTGCAGCGCGCGCTCGTCGGTGCCGCCGATATACATGCCCGGCCTGCGCCGCACGGGCTCCAGCCCTTCGAGCACCTCGATCGCGGAGGCATCATAGGTTTCGGGCGTGGCGGAGGCTTTGGCGAACAGATCGTCGGACATGACCAAGCTATAGGGCGGAAATGCCCGGACGGGCAAGCGGCCCGCCGGACTTATCCGCCATAACGTTCAGGCTTTGATCCAGTCAGCGTACCCTCGGACCGCCGAACGGCATCGGCGGGGGCGGGCGGCGCGTGCCGCGGGGCAGCTGTGCCTGATAGGCGCGGCCGCAATGCTCGACGCAATAGGGAAAGCCTGGATTGACCGGTTCGCCGCAGAAATGGAAATCCGGCTCGCCCGGATGCCCCATCGGCCAGCGGCAGATGCGGTCGGTCAGGTCGAGCAGGCTGGTCTTGTCGGCAATTTCCGGGCTGGGGCGCGCAGGCACCAGACGGCGCGGCGGCGCGGGCGGAATCGGTGCCTGCTGGTCGCCGGGTCCCTGGCGCAGAAAGCCGCCGGGGCCCACGGACACGATGCGCGGCTGCGGCTTGGCTTCGGGCGCGGCGGCGACTTCGGTGCTGCCGTCAAGATCATCGTCATCCTCGTCGGCCACCGGCGCGGTTTCCACGGGACGCGGAGCAGGCGTCGGGGCAGGCGCCGCGCGCACAGGCTTGGCCGCTGCGGCGGCGGGCGCATCGGTCTTGAACGGCGGCTCATCTGCCGGGGCTTCGGCCTCGGCCTTTTTCGCAGGCTTGGGCGCAGCCTCCTTCTTGGGCGCAGGCTTGGGCTTGGTTTCGCCCGGCTTGACCGGCGAGGGGCGCGACTTCAGACCCAGGCGGTGCGCCTTGCCGATCACCGCGTTACGGCTGACCCCGCCCAGCTCTTCTGCGATCTGGCTGGCGGTGAGGCCTTTCTCCCACATGGTTTTGAGCTGATCGATGCGCTCGTCGGTCCATGACATGAAAAGCAATTCCTTCTTGACCTATTGGGGCTTGCCCGGTCTGGTGACCGCCGATAGGCGCATCCACCATGAACGATCAAGCACCAAATCCCCCCGCTGGCGTGGCCCAGACCGGCACAAGGCCGGAATTGCGATCCGGACCCGCCTTTGCGGAACCCGGCACCGTGAGGATCAGCGCGATAAACTGGGGAGGACTGAAAGCTCTCTATATGAAAGAGGTCCGCCGGTTCTTCAAGGTGCAGTTGCAGACCATCTGGGCGCCGGCGATCACCACCATGCTCTATCTGGTGATCTTCACCGTCGCATTGGGGCGCAGCGGACGCACGGTGCTCGACGTGCCCTTCGGCGATTTCCTCGCCCCCGGGCTGATCGTGATGGCGATGATGCAGAACAGCTTCGCCAACTCGAGCTTCTCGCTGCTCGTCGGCAAGATCCAGGGCACGATCATCGATTATCTGATGCCGCCGCTGTCCGAGCTCGAGGTGCTGGTGTCGCTGGTCATCGCCGCCGTCACCCGCGCGTTCCTGGTGGGCGCGGCCGTGTGGCTGGCGATGCTGCTCTGGCCGGGAATCCACGTGACGCCGCAGCATCTCTGGGCGATCCTCTGGTTCGGGCTGATGGGCGCGGTGATGCTCGCCTTCATGGGCGTGCTCACCTCGATCTGGGCGGAGAAGTTCGATCATGCCGCCGCGATCACCAATTTCGTGGTCGCCCCGCTCGCGCTGCTTTCGGGCACCTTCTATTCGGTCGAGGCCATGGCGCCGACATTTCAGGCGCTCAGCCATGCCAACCCGTTCTTCTACGTGATCTCGGGCTTCCGCTACGGCTTCATCAGCAGCACCGATTCGCCGCTGCTCGCAGGATCGCTGCTGCTCGCCATCAACGCCGCGCTCGGCATCGGCTGCTATGCGCTGCTCCGCTCGGGATGGAAGCTGCGCTCCTGATTGGCGGGGCGGGGATTTCAGCACCCGGGAGCTGCGCCTTTGTGCGACTTTGGCCTAAGTCCGCTATCGGGGAGACAAGTTGGTTGCCGGAATGACGGCGATTGGGTGGAAAGCGGGCATTCGCCATCACCCTTGGTTCAC
>CAXRCQ010000439.1:0-3535 GCA_964228845.1 Blastomonas sp. | reverse complement strand
GAGGGGGACCACGAAGTGGTGGAGGGGTGACGCCCTGACGCTGACGTGGACAGCCCTCCGTCTCACCTGCGGCGATCCACCTCCCCTTGCAGGGACGGATTAAAGCGAAAAAAGCCGGGCTCCATCGCTGGAACCCGGCCTTTTTGTTGAACCATGATCGTCCGATCAGGCGGCGGCGTCTTCGCCTTCGTCTGCTTCGGGCTCGTCCTGCGGGATCAGGCCCGGTTCGGCATTGGGGTCGAACTTCTCGACGAAGCCAGCGGGCTGCTGGTCTTCCTCGAACATCTGCGCCATCACGTCGACACCGGCCTTTTGCAGCTCGGCTTCGTCGTCGCTGCGCGCGACGTTGACGGTGACGCTGACCGACACTTCCGGGTGCAGCGCGATCTTGACCGGGAACACGCCCAGCGTCTTGATCGGGCGCTCCAGGATGATCATCGCCTTGGTGACATTGGCACCATCGGCGTTGAGCGCGTCGGCGATGTCGCGGACCGACACCGAACCGTAGAGCTGGCCGCTGTTCGACGAGGCGCGGATCAGCACGACCTGCATGCCGTCGACCGACTCGGCGCGCTTGGCCGCTTCGTCGCGCTTGGCGAGGTTTTCGGCCTCGATGCGCTCGCGATTGGCTTCAAACACCTTGCGGTTGGCTTCGTTGGCGCGCAGCGCCTTCTTGTTGGGCAACAGGAAGTTGCGGGCATAGCCGTCCTTGACGGTGACGACGTCACCGATCGAACCCAGCTTCTCGATCCGTTCGAGCAAAATGATCTGCATGTCCCTTGCTCCTTACTTCACGATGTACGGCAGCAGGCCGATATGGCGAGCGCGCTTGATGGCCTTGGACAGCTCGCGCTGCTTCTTGCCGGAAACCGCGGTGATGCGGCTGGGGACGATCTTGCCACGTTCGGACATGAAGCCCTGAAGCAGGCGCACATCCTTGTAATCGATGGCGGGAGCGTTCTTGCCCGAAAACGGGCAGGACTTGCGGCGGCGGAAAAATGGGCGTGCCATGTGTCGTTATCCCTTTCTGTCTCAGGCTTCGCGGTCGCGGCGGGGACGCCGTTCGCGGTCCTGCTTGCGCATCATCACCGACGGGCCGCTTTCCAGCTCGTCGACGCGCACGGTCAGGTAACGGATGACATCTTCGTTGATCGAAGTCTGACGCTCCAGCTCGGCGACGACGCCGGCGGGGGCTTCGATGTTCAGCAGAACGAAGTGTGCCTTGCGGTTCTTCTGAATCTTGTAGGCGAGATTGCGCAGACCCCAGGTCTCGGTCTTGGTGACCTTGCCTTCGTTCTTTTCGACAATCTCGGTTGCGGTCTGGGCCAGCGCGTCTACCTGGGCCTGGGACAGGTCCTGGCGCGCCAGAAACACATGCTCGTACATCGGCATGTTGGCTTCCTTTACTCATCTGCCGATCGCTGATGTGCGCCCCATGCGACACACCCCTCCGGCTTTCTTCATGCCCGGGCCGAGGGTCACTCGTCCGAAGGCAAGCGCGGGCTAATACCCAAAAGCCGGAAGAAAGCAAGCGTCGTGACGAGAAAAAGCGGCATGATGGCTGGTCTTGGCTGTTCAGGAGCCGTGATAGATCAGCACCTGGTTGCGCCCGGTATTCTTGGCTTCGTACAGCGCGGCATCGGCATTGCGCAGCACCTGGCGGTTGGCCTCGCCGGGAATGAACGGTGCGACCCCTGCGGAGAAGGTGATGCGACCGATCGGCTCGCCGCTCTCCTTGTTGACCAGCGAACGCTCAGACAGATCCTCGCGAACCGCGTCGATCTGCTGCTTGGCTTCGGCGGTCGTGGTGTTCTCCAGCACGATGACGAACTCCTCGCCGCCATGGCGTGCCAGATGGCAGTTGCCGCGGGTAAAGCCGTCGAGCGTCTTCGCCACGAGCTGCAGCACGCGGTCGCCCGCCTCGTGGCCGTGCGTGTCGTTGACCTGCTTGAAATGGTCGATATCGATGAACGCGACCGACAGCGGCTCGAACCGCTCCTTGGCGCGGATCGTCGCGGCGGAAAATTGCTGCTCGAAAGCCCAGCGGTTGGGCAGGCCGGTCAGCTGGTCGCGCTGAGCCTTGTCGTTCGCTTCGTCGAGGCGGCTGCGCATCTGGCTGAGCTTCTTGGTGCTCTCGTCCAGGCTTTCGCTGGCCTTCTTGGTCGATTGCATCATTTGCGAGGTAATCTTGAGCAGCGCCTTGAACTGGGCCTCGATCGGCATGTCGGCCTGTTCGGCAGGGTCAAGATCGCGCATCCAGTCGAGCCGGGTCTGCAGCGCCTCGGCATAGGCCATGCTTTCCTTGCCGCTCTTGCTCAGCGTCTTGAAGCCGCCCGCGAGCAACGCCTCGCTCTCGGCGACCAGCGTGTTGAGGTCCTGCACCTTCATCTGGCCTTCGCATTCGTCCAGAATCTCGGCGACCATTTCGGACGACAGACGGCCGTTGGTATCGAGCTTACGGTTGACGGCCTGGCGCAGGGTGTTGTTGCCGCCGTTGAGATATTCCCAGGCGAGCTTGTAATTGTCGGGCACGGGGTCGAGCTGCACCTGCTCAAGGAACGAGAAGACCTTGAGATATTGCTGCTTCTTGATGTTCTCGAAGACGGTCTCCTGCTTCGGAGCTTCTTCCTCGACCTTGCTCTGGCCAGCCAGAATGGACGCAGCCAGCTTCATCCGGTCCCTGAGATTGCCGCGCTGTGCCTGGAGTTCTGCCATCGTTGGACCCAATCGTGCTTAATTGACTGTTCACCTGACTTAACGACCGGGAACAGCGACGATTAAGCCTCAAATTTGCGCGAAATCATAAATTTCCGGCAGAAGGCTGCGGGTCTTGGCTCCAAGCCGCCCGCGCGGCTTGCAGCCCTGCATAGCGTGGCTGGTCGATCAGGCAGTTCTCTGCTGCCAGCCTGCGCAGATGGTGGTGAACCGCCGGGCTGGCGCGGGCCGGATCGGCACGCAGCGCGGCGACCAGACCGGGCGCATCATAGCCGAGGATATCGAGCCGCCGGGTCTGGCTGGTGCGGAAACCAGGGCCAAGCGCGGCATCGCGCGCCGCCATGCCGAGCGCGTTGACCGCGACCTTGGCCTCGAACCTCGCATGGCCGCTGGCATTGGCGGCAACCTTGCCGTCGAGCCACAGGCCGACAGCATCGACGAGCGCCGCGCCGGAAGGCACGCCGTTTTCGGCGCCAGAGTCCGTCGCGGGCCAGTCCATCGGCGCGGGCACTTCGGCAAGCTCGTCCGACAGCATCAGCAGAAGGTCGATCTCCACCTCGGACACCCGGCGGCCGATGACGAGCCGTTCCGGGTTCGCCTTGTCGCCGCGTCGCCAGATATCGGCCATGATCAGGCAGCACACGCCCCACCACAGGCAAGAATAGACCAGCCAGAAGCGGAAGCGCGCGCGGTAGACCGGCGCGCCGGTGATCGCCTCGTAATGCGCCAGCATGTCCTGCGGCTGCGCAAATCCGCCCAGCACCTTGTCATAGCGGCCGAAGCGCCAGCTGGGGATGCAGCCAAAGGCGAGATCCTGCAC
>CAXRCQ010000438.1:0-12258 GCA_964228845.1 Blastomonas sp. | reverse complement strand
TATGTCGCCGAGGACGGCAACCGGCACCGCCCGATCATGCTGCACCGCGCGAGCCTGGGCAGCTATGAAGGCTGTAGTGGCATCCTGATCGTGCATTATGCGGGCTAGTTCCCGCTCTGGCTCGCGCCGGTCCAGGTGGTGGTCGCGACCATCGTCTCGGACGCCGACGATTGTGCGCGCGAGGTGGTGGCAAAGCTGCAGGTGGCGGGCATCCGCGTCGAGGAGGATCTGCGCAACGAGAAGATCAACTACAAGGTGCGCGAGCATTCGGTGGGCCGCGTGCCCAACATCCTCGTCGTCGGCAAGCAGGAGGCCGATAAGCGCACCGTGGCGCTGCGCCGCCTGGGCGAACAGCAGCAGCAGTTCCTCTCGCTCGACGAGGCGGTGGCGATGCTGAAACAAGAGGCGCTGCCGCCCGATCTCAAGCGCTGATCCGCCCTATCGACGGTCAGTGAAAAGCCCCCTGATCCAGCACCGGATCAGGGGGCTTTTTCATGCCTGCGCTTTGCGGGCGGCAGAAAAGAAAAAGGGCGCGATGGCCAAGCCACCGCGCCCTTTTCTCCCCGAGGGGATTGGAGCTTAGAACTTCACGCGGACACCCACGCGGATCTGGTAGAGCGAAGGGATCGTCACCAGCGCCTCGTTGGGCAGCGTCACCGCGCTGTAATTATAGCGCACGCAGTTATTGCCCTGGGTCTGCGCGCACGACGCGGTCACCAGCGGCGCGGTCTGCGGGAACGAGACCTGACGCAGCGAGCCCCAGTCGCTGTCGATCATGTTCAGCAGGTTCTCGATATCTGCGAAGGCCGAGAGCTTGGCACCGAACAGCAGCGGAAGCTCCTGTTCGACGTGAAGGTCGATCTTGAAGAAATCGGGCGATTGCTGGGTGTTCTTGCGGATCACCTGACCACGATATTTCTCCAGGCCCAGGCTGGTGACGGCCGCGTTGAATGCGGCTTCCACAGCAGGGGTCGAGAACGAGACGCGCGGATCGCCACCGGCGGTCGGAACATAGAGCAGTGCGCGGCTGCCATTGCCGACCGTACCGAGCAGCGCGGTACGACCACCCGAGTTGTCGTTCATCGTCAGGCTGTACGGACGGCCCGAGCGATATTCGCCGAACAGGCTGAACCGGGTCTTGTGCTCGCTGTCGAAGATCGCCTTGTTGAAGTCGAAACCGAACTTCCACTGATCCTTGATCTGATAGATCGAGGTGCCATAGGCGACGGTGTTGCCGTCAAGGAAGGCGTTGTTGCTGTACAGCGAGCCGGCGGTGGCCGAGGTCAGCGCGTTGACGTCCTTGATGTCCGAACGGGTATAGCTGCCCGAAATGGTCAGACCGAAGTCGAACGCCTTTTCGAAGCGGAAGGCACCGATCCACGAACGACCCCGCGTCGTGTTGGTCATCAGCAGGTCCTGGTTGGTCGATGCCGGACCGACCGGGCCATAGCGCAGGCGGCCATCGGGCAGCGTACCGATCGGCGTCGAACGCAGGTCCACCCAGTTATAGCCGTAGATCTGCTGGCCATACAGGCCGGTCAGACCGAACAGCCAGCCATCGCCAAGCGGTCCGAGGTCGGCATCATAATCGACGCCCAGGGTCACGCGCAGATTGCGGGCAACCTTGAGGTCGGGGTCGATGGCATTGACAGGGGCCGCTGCGAGCGAGGCGACATTGGCGGTCAGGAAGCTGCCGACGACAGGTGCGATCGAATTGCCGGTAACGCCGTTCAGCGCGCCCGAACAGATGGCCGCAGCATTTGCAACGGTCACGTTACAGCCAGCGGCCGAGCTGTTGCGCTGGATGTCGAGAGCATTGGTCAGCTGGCCGGTGTTCGAGAAGCTGTTCGACACGAACACGTCCGGGGTACCGCCCGAGAAGATGCCTGCACCACCGTTGACGACCAGGCGAGCCGTCGGCTTCCAGGTGAAGCCGATGCGAGGCTGCACCACACCGCGACCGTTGAAGGTCTCGATATTGGTGATGCCGGTGCGCGCCAGGAAGTTGGGGTTCAGCGGCGGACGGGTCGGGTTGTTGAACAGGTCATAGCGGAAGCCATAGGTCAGCTGCAGCGTGTCGGTGACCTGCCAGTCGTCCTGGATCGCGAAGGTCCAGTTCTGCGTGTCGAACGAGGCAGCGGCGTCGTTCGGATCGAGGCTGGGCACCGCATTGCCATACCGCAGACGGTTGGCGCGCTGAGCCTGGAAGTCGGCAATCGAGTCGAAGTACAGATCACCCAGCGAGCGCTGCAGGAACAGGTTGAAAACGCTGACATCGGTATAACCGACCAGCAACTTCAGCGCGTGATCACCGATCGAGAGCTTCTGGGTGAAGTCGATCGACAGGTTCTCGGTGTTCAGATCGTTCGACTGACGCGACACGTCGGGGCCGAAGAACAGGCGCGTGCCGCCGCACGAGATGTTGGTGTTGCCCGGGACGTTGATCGAGGTCGGGTCGAGACAGACCTCGAACTGGCCGAAGGTGCGACCGCCGAACGGCGTCTGGTCGCGATTATAGTCGCGGTACGAGGCACGGAACTCGGTCGAATAGTTGCTCGACCATTCGCTGTTCAGCTGGAACACGCCGGTGTTCACTTCTTCCAGCAGCTCATAGCCATTCGAACGCAGGCCCAGAGCGGGCGGCGGGTTTTCGAAGGTGTTCTGCTGGAACTGGCGATTGCCCTTGTTGCGGATATAGGTCAGCGACGCGCGATGGCCGTCGGTGATGTTCCAGTCGAGCTTGCCGATGAACTTCTCGTCTTCCTCGATACCGGCGGTCAGCTGACCCTGCGGATCGTAGTTGTAGACGCTGTTGGCAATGTTGGTGACGGTATCGATCTGTGCCTGGGTGATGCCGGGAACCTGGGTACCGAAGCCGGGGCCGAAGCCGACATTGAACGGGGTCGATTCCTCGGTCTTTTCATAGGCGAACATGAAGAACAGCTTGTCCTTGATGATCGGGCCCGAGATGTTGCCGCCATATTGCTTCGAATCGAAGTTCAGGTTGACGTTGCGGCCGCGGGTGCGGTCACCGGTCAGGCTGTCGTCGGTATAGGTGAAGAAGCCGCCGCCGTGGAACTGGTTCGAGCCCGAGCGGATCACGACGTTGATCGAACCGCCCTGGAAGTCGCCTTCGGTGACGTCATAGGGAGCAACCTTGACCGAGAACTGCTCGATCGCGTCGAACGGCACAGGGCCGCGGTTGGTCGGCAGACCACCGTTGTTCAGGCCGAAATCGTCCGAGAACTGCACGCCGTCAACCGAGAAGCGGTTCAGACGGCCGTTATTGCCGGCGATTTCGATGGTGCGGCTGTTGTTCAGGTCCATCGTGACGAACGGGTCGCGGCGGGCAAGGTCACGGATGTCGCGGTTGATCGAGGCCGCGCCGTCAATCTCTTCGCGACCCAGCGCGGTGATCGGGCCCTTGCTGGTTTCGACGGCGCGCGAGACCGACGAAGCCGAAACGACGATCACGGCCTGCGACTGCAGTTCGATCGGCAGACGCAGCGGCTGGCCAGCCTGCAGGAAGATGTCGGTGACCGACGACTGCTCATAGCCGTCCGCAGTCACTTCGATGACGAACGGACCGCCGACGCGAAGGCCCGAGCTGTTGAAATTGCCCTGCGCATCGGTGGTCGAGGTCGAGGTCGTGCCCGAAGGCGTGTGGACGATGCGAACCTGAGCGCCCGGAAGCGGCTGACCGTCACCGGTGACGGAACCACGAATGGCCGACGTCGTTTCCTGAGCATGCGCCGGTGCGGCCATGACGGTGGCCAGCGAAAGCGCCGCGGCGCTGGCCGCGAGATAATAGCGAATCTGCATGTGTCTTCCCCGTTTCTTGCCGCCCATGGGACACTGGCGGCGATGAAAGCGCTCTCAAAATCAAGAGATGAGCGGCGCACTAGGCCGCGCTAAGGACAGAAAAGCGAAACGAATGTGAAGGAAATGTGACAGTTTTAAGTCACGATATTTCACATATCGCGAGAAACGTTCGCAAGTGCGTTAAATAGCTGATTTATAATGATAAAAAGGCTTCGTGCTGCAAGGGCGGAAGCGCTTCGGTTGCACTGGGCCTGTCGGGCAGATGACGTTTTCTTCGCAACTGCGGCATAAATGACACGCTGTCCGGAACGCGGTCGCCAGGCGCTGTCACATTTGCCCCGATCTGGTGGCGAGTCGGGGCCAAGCAAAAAGGGGACGCGGCACCAGTGGCCCCGCGTCCCCTCGAAAATGATCGATAATCGCTCCGATCGCCCGGAGCGATGCCGTCAGGCGGCGTCGCCCGCCTCGATCTTGTCCTTTGCGGCAAAGACCTGGATCGGATCCTTGCGACCCTCGACCACATCCTTGTCGACCACGATCTCGGCCACGCCCTTCATGCTGGGCAGCTCGAACATGGTGTCGAGCAGCATCGCCTCGACGATCGAGCGAAGCCCGCGTGCGCCGGTCTTGCGCTCGATGGCCTTTTTCGCGATCGCCTCGAGCGCGTCGTCGGTAAAGCTGAGCTCCACATCCTCGAGCTCGAACAGCTTCTGATACTGCTTGATCAACGCGTTCTTGGGCTCCCTGAGGATCTTCACCAGCGCGTGAACGTCAAGGTCCTCGAGCGTCGCGATCACGGGCAGACGGCCGACAAACTCGGGGATCAGGCCGAATTTCAGCAGATCCTCGGGCTCGCCCTGACGCAGCAGCTCGCCGGTCTTGCGCTCCTCGGGCGCGGCGACATGCGCGCCGAAGCCGATCGACTTGCCCTGCAGGCGGTCGCCGATGATCTTTTCCCGCCCCGCGAAAGCGCCACCGCAGATGAACAGGATGTTAGTCGTGTCGACCTGGAGGAATTCCTGCTGCGGATGCTTGCGGCCGCCCTGGGGCGGAACCGAAGCGGTGGTGCCTTCCATGAGCTTGAGCAGCGCCTGCTGCACGCCTTCACCCGACACGTCGCGCGTGATCGAGGGGTTCTCGGCCTTGCGGCTGATCTTGTCGATCTCGTCGATATAGACGATGCCGCGCTGCGCCTTCTCGACATTATAGTCGGACGCCTGGAGCAGCTTGAGGATGATGTTCTCGACATCCTCGCCGACATAACCTGCCTCGGTCAGCGTCGTCGCATCGGCCATGGTGAAGGGCACGTCGAAGGTCTTGGCCAGCGTCTGTGCGAGCAGCGTCTTGCCGCAGCCGGTGGGGCCGACGAGCAGGATGTTCGACTTGGCGAGTTCGACCTCGCCCGAGCCCTTGCCCGAATGGTTGAGCCGCTTGTAATGATTGTGCACCGCGACCGAGAGCACGCGCTTGGCGCGATCCTGGCCGATGACATAATCGTTGAGCACGTCGCAGATTTCCTGCGGGGTCGGCACGCCGCCATCCTTCTTGCCGGCAAGCCCCGCCTTGGATTCCTCTCGGATGATGTCGTTGCACAGCTCGACGCACTCGTCGCAGATGAACACCGTGGGTCCGGCGATCAGCTTGCGCACTTCGTGCTGCGATTTTCCGCAGAAGGAGCAGTACAGGGTGCTCTTCGAATCGGAACCGCTCAGCTTGGTCATAGCATTTCCTTCTGTTCCAGCGGCATGATGCCCGGAACGTAACGTTTCAGCCTAGTGCCTAAAATGCGAAATTCAACACGCAACACCCGCCTTTCGGGGGGGTGTTGCGGCGAATCCTGCACCGGCCAAGACCTGCAGCGCCCCTGATAGGGCGCAATCCTTGTTAATTTCCTGCCTCGTCCGATGGCGAGGGGCGCTTTTCCATCACATGATCGACCAGACCGAAGGCCTTGGCTTCCTCGGCCTCAAGGAAGGTGTCGCGGTCCATCGCCTTCTCGATTTCCTCGAGCTTGCGGCCGGTGAACTTCACGTAGAGGTCGTTCATGCGCTTGCGGATGCGCAGGATCTCGCGCGCCTGGATCTCGATGTCCGATGCCATGCCGCGCGCACCGCCCGAAGGCTGGTGCACCATGATGCGCGCATTGGCGAGCGCGGTGCGCATGCCCGGTTCGCCCGCCGCGAGCAGGAAGCTGCCCATCGATGCGGCCTGGCCGATGCACACCGTGCCGACGCGCGGGCGGATATACTGCATGGTATCATAGATCGCCATGCCCGCCGTCACCACGCCGCCCGGCGAATTGATGTACATGAAGATGTCCTTTTTCGGATTTTCCGATTCGAGGAACAGCAGCTGCGCGACGATGAGCGAGGCCATGTTGTCCTCGATCTCGCCGGTCACGAAGACGATCCGTTCGCGCAGCAGCCGCGAGAAAATGTCAAAGCTGCGCTCCCCGCGATTCGATTGTTCGATGACAATCGGGACCAGGGCATCGCGGACGGTATCGTGCATAGGGAAGCCTTCTTTCTGCGCTTTTGTTTCGACCGTCTAAATCGGCCTGTTTGCGCGCAAGTTCAAGCCCCGATGCGCTGGCCCCGCCCGACCATCAGCGTGGCCAGCGCGCCGCACAGCATCAGCATGCCCGCCAGCAGGATGGCGTTGCGCGGATCGGAGCCGAGCAGCGGCGCATAGATCAGCGGCATGGTCACCGTCTCGATCAGCATGGGGATGACGATGAACATGTTGAAAATGCCCATATAAACCCCGGTCCGTTCGGGCGGGATGCAGTCGGCGAGCATCACATAGGTATTGCCCATCATGCCTGCCCAGCCCAGGCCGATGCCGATCATCGGCACGAACATCGCGAGGCGGTTGTCGAGCATCGGCAGGCTCAGCATCGCCAGGCCCGAGGCGACCAGGCACAGCGCGTGCACCGGCTTTGCACCCAGCCTGCGCACGATCGGGATGAGCGCGAGCGCAGCGACGAACGACACCGCATTATAGGCGACGCCCATCTGCTGCGCGGTGAGCGAGGCAGAGATGAAATCGGCGCTCGATGCGCGTCCGGCCTCGCCCGCCGGAAACAGCGTGCGCGAGACCGAGAGCGCGATGAACTGCCAGTAGACGAACATCGCATACCATTGGCACAGCATGGCCCAGCCGAGCTGGCGCATCGGCCGGGGCATGGCGATGAAGGCGTCGCGGATCTCGGCAAGCGCGGCAGCAGCGCCCATCGGCTTGGCCGCCATTTCGGCAAGCTCGGCCTCGCTCAGCTTGAGTTCGGGCACGCGCAGCACCGACCAGACGATGGTCGAGATCGAGAGGATCGCGCCGATGACAAAGGCGATGCGCACGATCACCGGAATGCCGTTCATGTCGACCAGATTCTGGCTGATGCCGAAGCCGACGAGCAGGCTGGGCGCAGCATAGGACAGGCATTGCGCCAGCCCCGTGAACGCGCTCTGCACCAGGAATCCTGCCGGTCGCTGCCCCGGCTCGAGCCGGTCGGCGACATAGGCGCGATAGGGCTCCATCGTTATGTTGTTGCCGGCATCGAGCAGCCAGAGCAGGCTGGCTGCCATCCACAAGCTGCTCGAATAAGGCATCAGGAACAGGCACAGCGAACAGATCACCGCACCGATCAGGAAATAGGGCGTGCGGCGGCCGAGTTTCGACCGGGTGCGGTCGGACAGCGCGCCGACCAGCGGCTGGACCAGCAGCCCGGTCATTGGCCCGGCCAGCCAGAGCAATGGCATCGTCGCCTCGTCCGCGCCGAGAAAGGTGTAGATCGGCGTCATGTTCGCCTGTTGCAGCCCGAAACTGAACTGCAGGCCGAAGAAACCGAGATTCATCTCGACGATTCGCGGCAGCGACAGCCGCGGCGGCGCAGGGCGCGGGGCGGCGAAATCGGCGGCGGAAGCGTGCGTGGCGCTGGTCATCACCCTCTCCTTGTCGTGAAAATGGCGTCTTGGCTAGCGCCTTGGCCGCGATGCTATGCCTGGCCCGCACCGCTTGGCAAGCTTTTTTGCAATCGATTGCAATTTAGACTTGCAAACGTTTGCGATGTTGCTAGCGTTCATGGTCATAGCCGATCAACCGGCAGGTTCAGGAGAGATGTGATGTCGATTTCCAAGGCTTTGCGCGCATCGAGCGCGACCGCAGCGCTCGCCGCTGCCCTTTTCAGCTTCACCCCGGCGTTCGCTCAGGACGCTGCTGCGCAGGATGACGCAGGCGACGATCAGGTCATCGTCGTGACCGCTGTGGCCCGCGGCGCGAACCTGCTCGACAGCTCGGTCTCGGTCAGCGCGATCGATGCCGACCAGATCGCCACCACCGCCCCGCGCAGCGCGGCCGAGATCTTCCGCAACATCCCCGGCATCCGCTCCGAATCGTCGGGCGGCGAGGGCAATGCCAATATCGCGGTGCGCGGCCTGCCCATCGCTTCGGGCGGTGCCAAGTTCCTGCAGCTGCAGGAAGACGGGCTGCCGATCCTCGAATTCGGCGACATCACCTTCGGCAATTCGGACATCTTCCTGCGTTCGGACCTCAACATCGCGCGGGTCGAGGCGATTCGCGGCGGTTCGGCCTCGACCTTCGCCTCCAACTCGCCCGGCGGCGTGATCAACATGATCTCCAAGACCGGCAAGGGCCAGGACGGCGGCACGATCCAGGCGACGCTCGGCCTCGATTATGACGAGAAGCGCTTCGATTTCGATTATGGCGGCTCGCTGGCTGATGACCTCTACTTCCACATGGGTGGTTTCGTCCGCCAGGGCGAAGGCCCGCGCGATATCGGCTATGACGGCAATCGCGGCGGCCAGTTCAAGCTCAACATCACCAAGGAATTCACCGGCGGCTTCATCCGCTTCTACGGCAAGTATCTGAACGACCGCGCCGTCGCCTATCTGCCCAATCCGGTGCGGGTGACCGGCACCAACGCCAACCCCGTTTACAGCAACGTCCCCGGCTTCGACATCAGCAGCGACAGCCTGCACTCGCGCTTCTTCCGCTCGGCGCAGAGCCTCGACGGCAACAACCAGCCGCAGCGCTATGACATCACCGCCGGCCAGCGCCCGCTGGTCAAGGCATTCGGCTTCGAAGGCGAGTTCGAGGTCGCCGATGGCTGGACGGTGACCAACCGCTTCCGCTTCTCCGACGTGTCGGGCAGCTTCGCCTCGCCCTTCCCGGGCTCTGTCGACACCGCCGCCAACACCGCGACCGCGCTTGCAGGGGCCGGTTCGCGCCTCGTCTTCGCCAACGGTCTGCAGGCGGGCCAGAACGTGCCGGGCAACGCGCTGGTCGCCAGCGTGGTGCTGTTCAACACGCGGCTCAACAGCCTCGACAACATCACCAACGACCTGCGCATCACCGGCGATTTCGACATCGGCAGCGGCAAGGCGACGCTGACCGCAGGCTTCTACAAGTCGCGCCAGGACATCAACACCGACTGGCTGTGGACCTCGCACCTGCTCGAGGTGCGCGGGAGTGGCAATGCCGCGCTGATCGACGTGGTCGCCGCCAATGGCCAGCGCCGCAGCGATCTGGGAACCGTCGCTTATTCGGCGAGCTTCTTCGGCAATTGCTGCCGCCGTTCTTACGACCTGCAATATGATACCAACGCGCCCTTCGCCTCGCTCTCGCTCGAATTCGACAAGCTGACCATCGACGGCAGCATCCGCTACGATTTTGGCGACGCCTCGGGCCGCACCTTCGGCTCGGATCTGGGTGGAGGCCGGGTCGGCATCACCAGCTTCGACTTCAACCGCAACGGCGCGATCAGCCCTGCCGAGGCGCAGACCGCGACCATCCCGCTCGGCGCGCCCGCCCTGGTCGATTACAGCTATGACTATTTCAGCTACTCGCTCGGCGTGAACTATCGCGTGTCGAACGATCTCGCGCTGTTCGCCCGCTACAGCAAGGGCGGCCGCGCCAATGCCGACCGCATCCTGTTCAACAACGATAACGTCAACTTCGTCACTGGCGACTTTCGCAGCGAAGGCATCGCGGTCGATTTCGTCAAGCAGGCCGAAGCGGGCATCAAGTACCGCTCGGGCGGACTCGCGCTCTATGCCACGGGCTTCTATGCCGAGACCGAGGAAACCAATTTCGAGGCCACCAGCCGCCAGACCTTCGACCGCCAGTTCAAGGCCTATGGTCTGGAGCTCGAAGCCTCGTACCGCACCGGCGGCTTCACGCTGAGCGCGGGCGGAACCTATACCGATGCCGAGATCAGCCGCGACCGCATCAACCCCGGCAACCAGGGCAACACGCCGCGTCGCCAGGCCGATTTCATCTATCAGCTGAGCGGCCAGTACGAGCAGGACATGTTCACCCTGGGCGCGAACATGGTCGGCACCACCGACAGTTTCGCGCAGGACAACAACCTGCTCGTGCTGCCCGGCTTTGCCCAGGTCAACGCTTTCGTCGCGGTGCGTCCGTTCGACCGGGTGCAGCTCTCGCTCAACGCCAACAACCTCTTCGACACGCGCGGCTTTACCGAGGCGGAAGAGGGCGCGATCCCGGCCAATGGCATCGTCCGCGCGCGTTCGATCAACGGCCGCACCATTTCGGCCACGCTGCGTTACGACTTCTGAAGCGCATCATGACCACTGCCTGGACTGCCGCGCATATCGCCGCTCTCGAAGGTCAGCCCCTGCCGGTGCCGGGGCTGATCGGCGAGGACGAGGCGCGGCGCATCCTGCCCGATCTGCTGCTCTGGGACATGTGGCCATTGCAGCGGGCGGACGGACGGCTGGCCGAGGTGAATGGCGGCAGCCTGTGGATGGTGCTTGCTGCGCCCGACCGGGGCGACCCGATCCTGCGGCATTTCGAGGCGAAGATCCGGCTGCTGCATCTCGATGGCACCGGCTGGCACGATCTGGGCGACATGCTGCCGGACGGCCTGGGCGATTTCGAGCGCGAATGGTCGGGCTCGGCGCTGCTCGAAGGCGACAAGGTCACGCTCTATTTCACGGCGGCAGGCTATGCCGACCCTCCCGGCGGCTTCCAGCAGCGGCTGGCGGAAACCACCGGCACGCTGCAGCCCGATGGCCGCATCACCGGGTGGAGCGACGTGCGCGAGAGCGTGATCGCCGATGGCACGATCTATCTCGCTGCCGACAAGCACGAGGGCGCGCCGGGCACGGTCAAGGCGTTCCGCGACCCTGCCTTTTTCGTCGATCCCGCCGATGGCGCGCGCTATCTGGCGTTCACCGCCACGCTCGCCGCATCGGACCATGCGTTCAACGGCGCGGTAGGTGTGGCCAAGGCGGACGAGAACGGCGCATGGCAGCTGCTGCCGCCGATCATCCACGCCGACACGCTCAACAACGAGCTTGAGCGCGCGCAGATCATCGCGCATCAGGGGCTCTATTATGCCTTCTGGTCGACGCAGCGCCATGTTTTCAATCCCGATGGGCCCACCGGGCCGACCGGATTCTACGGCATGGTAGCCGAATCGCTGAACGGCCCCTGGCGACCGCTCAACGGCACCGGGCTGGTGATCGCCAACCCGCACGAGGAGCCGATGCAGACCTATAGCTGGTTCGCGACTTCGGACCTGCTGGTGTGCAGCTTTGTTGATCACTGGGGGCTCGAGGGCCGCAAGCCGTCGGACAGCGCGCTGGTGGCGGCCGAGACGTTCGGCGGTACGCCCGCGCCGATGGTGCGGATCGCGCTCGATGGCGACCGCGCCTCCATCGTCGAGGTCTTCGCGATGGACCGGCTGCACGCGGTCTGCAATGCCGACTGACGCTCCGCTGCTCGGCGCGATCGAGGCCGGCGGCACGAAGTTCGTGCTGGGCGTCGGTACCGGTGCCGATGCGATCGTCGATCAGGTGCAGATTCCCACCCGCGATCCCGAAACCACGGTCGCCGAGACGATCGCCTTCTTCCGCAGGCATCCCGGCATCGCCGCGATCGGCATCGGCTCGTTCGGCCCGCTCGAACGGAACCGCGATGCGGCAAGATGGGGGCATATCCTCGCCACGCCCAAGCCTGGCTGGAGCGATTGCGACCTTGCCGGAACCATCGCACGCGCCTTCGACGTGCCGGTGGGCTTCGATACCGATGTCAATGCGGCCGCGCTGGCCGAGGCGCGACTGGGGGCGGCGCGCGATGCGAAGGTCAGCGTCTATGTCACCATCGGCACCGGGATCGGCGGCGGGGTGATCGCCGATGGGCGAATCGTCGGCGGTCAGGGCCATCCCGAGCTCTGCCATATGCGCCCGCGCCGCGCGCCGGACGACCGCGATTTTGCAGGCCATTGCCCGTTCCATGGCGATTGCCTCGAGGGGCTCGCGAGCGGCCCGGCGATCATCGCGCGCTGGGGTCAGTCGCTCTCGCACCTCGCGCCCGAGCATGAAGCGCATGGGATCATCGCCGGCTATCTCGCCGAAATGTGCAACAGCTTGCGCGCCGCGCTCGCGCCCGATGCCA